>PUPC01000325.1 GCA_003553185.1 Planctomycetota bacterium
AGCATGGCGGTAAGACGCCGCCAGCAGACACCCTAACTGTTGACGCCCCATAGCGTTGCGTATTGCTGTTAGCGGAATCATAATCCGCGTGTCGGGGGTTCGAATCCCTCTCCCGCTACCATTATTAGAGACGTTTTTTCGGCGTTGTCGGGACTCTCCGGCGGCGCCGTTTGCATGGGCAGGGAGTACAGTTCCACCCGGCCCTGTCCGGTGTCGGGGTCAAGTTCGACGCGCCGGACGAACTGCCGCAGGAATCGCCGTTTCTCGTCCACCGTGCCCTTCCCCGTGATCTCGTCGAACCGCTCGAGGTAATCCAGCACCCTGGGGATCATCGATTCCACCTCGAGCGTGTGGTCGGCCTGTGCATCGAGCTCCTGAAGGCGGGTCGCGGCGTGGTCGAGTTCCGCCTTCAATTCTTGCACACGTTTGTCTACGAACTCGCGCGTGGTCGCCGTCACGTTCTCGATCAGGCGTCCGATCTTTCGTTCGGCCTCGGCCTGACTGTCGAGCAGCCGACGCCGTTCCTTCTGGGCCCCATCCGTGTCATACTCACCATATACATGGCGGATCGCATCTGCGAGCATCGCCCGGCCCTGCTTACCATTCAGAAACGGCACCAGAACCTTTCCGATCTGTTCGAACAGGAAGCGTTCGAGAACGTCTTTGCGGATAATGCTTCTGCGGCAAACCGCGTTCCCTTTTGTGAGGTATCCGCCGCAGATGTAGTACTTCGTCTTGATTCTCGAACCGTCGGCACGGCGCTTGCCTTTGGTCTTCGTGGTGCCCTGCCACTGGTGTCCGCAGCAGCCGCAGGCGATCACGCCGGTCAGGAGGTAGTCAGACTTCGCTCCCTGCCCCCGTCGGTAGTTGTGGGTGTGGCTCTTGCGCCGAGCGCATCGTATTGACTTCGCCAGTTCGAACGTGCTACGCGAGATGATGGCAGGATGGCTTTCTTGCGTAACGATCCAGTCGGCCTCGTCATTGTCCTCGACAGATAGTCGCCCGACCTTTGGCCGGACAACCGCTCGGTTGCTCGATATGGAGTGAAACTTGGCCATCGTGCGACGGTTCCAGACCATGTCGCCGACGTAGACCGGGTTCATAAGCATCTCGCGGATCGTGCTCATCGACCAGGTGTCCGTGCGTCTGCCCGGCCCGGGGACGCCATCCCGGTTCAATCGAGCCGCAATCGACTTGAATCCCAACCCGTCGCTCACATACCAGGAGAAGATTCGTTGTACCGCTTCCACGCGTTCGGGCGCGCTGAGGACAAGACGCCCCCGGTCTTCCTTCGATATCATCGGCCGGTCGCCCTTTTCGAGGGCCCGCTCGACTTCGCCGTGCGCATCGAGGATCAGCTTTCGCCTGCGGGGCATGTATCGAACGGTCATCAGGAACTCGCCGGAGCTGTTGCAGTAGGCGAGATCGTAGCCATAGGGAGGCACGCCGCCCATCCACCAGCCCCCGTCGCTCTTCGTCAACAGCCCGCGGATGGTCACCTTCGACAGGTCCTTGAGTTCCTGGCGGGCCTGCCACTGCTTCACGGGCCGGAGCAGGTCGTCCGTATCGTCGCCGGCAAAGTTTTCGGAGACATAGATCACCTCGACGCCGGCTTTGGCGAGAAGGTGGCGGTAATAGCCGGTCTCGTCATTGTCGAGCCGGCCAAACCGTTTCACATCGTAGACGAGGATATATTGGAACGGGCAGCCAGGCAGTTTCGCCTCCTCGATCATCCTGAGGAACGCCTCGCGACCGTCCGTCGCCGCCCCGCTAATCGCGTCGTCTACATACCAGTCGACGAGCTTGATGCCTTCTGCCTCAGCCCAACTTTCGACCGCCCGCTTCTGATCGTTGATCGACTGTTCCTGCCGATCGGTCGACCTGCGAGCGTATCCGACAGCGGTTATCCTGCCTGCACTTACGTGTACCATACACTTCCTCTATCGCGCCTCTTCTCGCAACGTAACTGCTTGCGGCCTAGTCCAATGAGGGCGAAATAGGCCGTCCAAATCAAGTCATTTCTGACGTTTGTTTTCGTTGAGCGGGAACCACGTTGAGGGGGCCGCGCGATGCCCAGGAAACCATCAGGCGGACCGCGTCAGCGAGATTTTGGTGCGGGATGGGGCCGGCATCGGTGAGAGAGAGATCTGCGTCAAGTTCTCGGCATCGGCGTCTTCGGGGCTTCGCATCGGCTGCGTCGGTCGTGTGCATGGGCACGTTCCTTTCGGATACGCCCACAACGGCCTCCGCTCTGCGGCCAGCCGGCTGTCGGGCCGGTAAGACTTGTCGGTCGGCGCCCGGATGCGCTCGACCCTCTACTGTAATATAACCCGCCGAAGCCCGAAATGACGAAAGAAAAATCAAAATATGGGACCGTTTTCCTTGGGAGGTGCGTTACCAGAGAGACCGGCCGTATGAGCATCGCCCCCAGGTGGTATTTACCCCGACGCATTGGTGAACGATCCGGTATCGAGGCCACCAGAAGCGGAGGCAGAACGGGTGGGGCGAAAAGCCTGCTGTTTTTTCAATTTTCGCGAGGAGAAGCTGCGTTCCTGTCTTGACAGCGCAGAGCCGGCACAGTATGATTCTGGCTCGACAATTTATTCCTGAATGGTATAGGTGCATTCACCTCTCTTCGGAGAGATCTAGGGTCCGCGTCCGAGCCGACAGGCTGCGGGACGGCGGTCCCTTTTTTTATGCCGCAACACTTTTTGACAAGGGGTTTTGATTGGCCAGAGGGTCGAGGAAGGAGGGCTCAGAAGATGGCAGATGGTCAGTACGTGGCATCGTCTCTGGACCACAACATGGACGACAACACCGACGGGACGCTGGCGAGGATTCTTCCGCAGGGGTTCTGGGCAAACCAGCTCGAGTTCGACTCGGTGCGGGCCGAGCGGGAGCTGGCTGAAGGCGACGTTCTCGACACCTGGATCGACGGCCTGTCGGGCCGGCGGGCAAGGATGCTGTGTATCCTTCATGGCCTTGCGGACGAGGGGCCAGTGGGTAAGCTGCGCCCGCTGCTCCATAAGCACGCCGATGACCTTTCCCCGTACTACATCGTCGCGAAGTTCGGCAAAGGTAAGGCCGAAGTCGCCGCGCTCGAGGTGGCGCGGGAGACGTTGTCACCGCATTTGGTCGATCTCTGTGTGCGGCCCCGACGAAATCCGCCGGAGCCGGACGAACCGACTGAATTGCGTTACGACAAGACGGCACTGTTGTTCGCCCTGTACGCGGAGGACCCGGACCTCCTCCGTGAGGTGTTCCATTTCGACAAGATTCACCGGAAGGGCTTCGCCAGTATGGTGTTGGCGGCAGCACCCAAGCCAGCAGAAAAGCCGTTCGGCGAATTCCTGACGCACGCCCTCGTTCGCCGGATTCTCGAGGCCTATCATAATTCACGGCGGGACGGGGGCACCTCGGAACTGCAGGGCATCTGGGAGCGCGAAGGCCGGTTCTTCGTCTTCATCCGGCATACTGAACGCCCTGACCACATCCACGACGGCCGCCACATCGTGCACGGCTACCGGGCGGAGTGGATCGTGCTCGATTTCGGGCCGGACGGCGACCACGTCAATATCGCGTCGACGACCGTTGACGAGCCACGCGAGATCGCCGACCGGATCGCGAGTGTCTATTTCGGCTGCGACTGCCGGTTCGTCAACGAAGAGGTCAATACGGCGGCCGAGACGATCCACGACTTTATCGCGTCCGCGCGAGCTGATGACAACTGCGTCGGCCTCGTGGAGAGCTGCGTATCCAACTCACCCCTTCGCGGTGCGTCGAAGATACGGCTGTCGAACGCGAGCCGGCAGTCCTTCGCCGAATCGCTCGACCACCTCGAGCAGACAGTCGGGCCGTTCCTCGAGTCATTGCCCGACATCGATTCGGTCAAGGTGTTGTACGGCCGAAAGCGTGTCGGGCTCCAATTTGATCCCGAGGAACATAGTGACGAACACTTCGTCGTCCGATACACCGACCAGCGTCTGAACGGGTTCGAGCGACGACGGTTCGAGCAGTTGATGAGGAGGGAGCATGACATCGCGATCCTCTCGACGGAAAAACGCTGATTCACCTCCGGCCGAACTTGTTGCGAAGCTCTTGCGCAGCGGCAGTACGCACAACGTCGATGGCCCCGGGGTACGAGACGCAACCGCGTACCTCGAGAGTCTCGGCTTGATCGAATCCAAACACTTCCAGTACGTGCGCTGCGCGGAGTCGCGAGACTACGACTACCGGTTCGTCCGCAATCGGTCGTGCCGCGGGCGGGTTGAGATCGGCTGCGACCACGACGAGGGCGACAGTGTCTATTGTCCGGATTGCGGCAGGACCGTGTATCCGGGACGAAAGATCCGCCACAGAGCGGTCCGGGTGCGCATTCTGCCCGAGGGCGTCGTCACCTTCCTGGAAACCCTCGTAGCTGAGGTCTCGCCCGATTGGAAACGTCTTCATTATGGCGTCTGGCGCGTGGACACTCCGCAGGGGGAGGCGAAGCTTGTCGTGGTTGACCATTGCGCCCGCGAGCATACCGCTCGCGACTGGATCGCCGCCAATCGGGCATGCTGTGTTGTGGGCGACGCCGCGGCGTGCAGACACCGATTCCTGTCGGAACCCTGGCTCGTTTGGACCCGGCTGGCTGATCTCTTGTGTAGACCGGTTTCGCTGGGCGAGCTACTCGCGAAGGCGGCGGGTTCGATCCCAACATCGCAGGTCGCCGCCTCAATGCCCGTCTACAGCGCTTCGATTCGGCCCGTGCGCCCTGGCGAGGAGAAGGGAGGCGTCTCCGCCGCCAGGAGGAAATCCCCGAAGTCGGCCAGGGTGTGGCCCGATCCCCTGGTGCATACCGTGGCCAAGTGCTGGACCAGGAAGACCGACAATGCCTTTTGTTTCAGCACAAAGACACAAGGCCGGTACGACGGTCAGGTCGCGTTTGAGCTGTTTAATGGCAAGCCGACTCTGCAGAGCAATCTCATCCGCCTGTTATACTTCAGCCACCCTGATCCGATGTCGCTCCGAGACCTGTTGGAGCAGATCTACGAGCCGGAACTTCAGAAAGCATTGGCTGACAGAACGCTGTCGATGGTGCTGAAAAGACTTCGAGCCCTGGTGTCGGCGGTGAGAAAGAAGCTTGAAGTCGCTGGTATCAACCCTGATATCCTACCGCCCCTCAATGTCGAAACGCCCGCGAGTGCCAACCTCTGTCTTCGCCTTGCCCACGTCCACAAGTTTGACGACGTCGAACTGGACGAGAGCGATCTCCCCCCGAACGCTGGTCCACTTCCCCATCTACGCAGACCCCCTTCGACGTAACTCTCTTCTGCTCAAGTATCTGCCGGCCAGATTCTATCAGGGCAAATGGTCCGGCGGGACCTTTTGCCTTTGAAAGAATCCCCCGCTGAAGCGGGCAGGTGCTCCTCGGAAACATATTCCCGCCGGGCCTCTTCTGAGGAGCGGTGTGCCGTACCGCGAAGAAGGAAGGCCCGGCATGACCAGAGCTGAGCAATTATCTGAAATAGACCGGACACTCCAGCTTTTCACCGGCAATATAAGTAATTAGAGGGGAACTTCGTCAAGGGAAGCAAGCCCCCGAAAGTGTGTGGAAGGAGCCGCATGAAACCTGTCATAAACCTGTCGTCCCTGATCGACGAGCCCATGGGCGCTTGCCTGGCGAGGGCGGCCGAGTCCCTGATTGGCCCGGCGGGCATCCTCCGAGAAGTGACGGACCGTATGGCGCAGAAAGGAGAGCCGGCATGGCCGAAGCATTAGAAGTAGCGTCCCTTCCATCAGAAGGGAAACGCCTGATCCGGTTGATGCAGGAGATCCGGTTCGGGCGGATCGGTTCGTTCCCGGTCCGGGACGGCGACCCCGACCTCACGGACCCGCCGAACGTCATTCGCGAGATCAAATTCGGAGGGGTGAACGGTCCGCACCAGAGGACGGGCGATCAGGACTTCGCCCTCAAGAGCCAGGTCGTCGAGATGTTTGCCGAGTTCGAGAAGCTCGGCGACGGCGTCGTCCTGTGGCTCGAGGTCAAACACGGTCTTCCGTTCCGGATGGCCGTGGAGGAGGACGCTGCCGAGTAGCGGGCCAGGCCCCCGCACAACTGTAGACGGGTAATCAAGAACCAGACGACTAACCGGCCGCAAAGCGGAGGCAGTCGTGGGTGCCGACAAGGCGACCACACGACCCTTTCGCTCGCGGCCGTTTTTCTGGTTGGCATCCACGACACACGCCTCCCAAGCCAAAGGAGGCAACAATGGAAGCCAATCAGAAGCAGTGGGAGATCAACGAGTACGCCGAGTCGGCCATTCGCGGCAAGGCGCGACAACTTGTCGGCATAGCAGGATTCAACAGTAGCGACGTCGAAGACATCGAGCAGGAGTTCCGGATCGAACTTCTGGACCGCCTGCCGATGTTCGACCCGACGAGGGCCTCATACAAGTCGTTCGTCAACTGCGTCCTCAACGGAAAGGCCGCCAAGCTAATTCGATATCACAGCCGGCAGCAACGCGACTTTCGTCGGAACGCCTGCTCGCTCGACGAACTGGTCAAGGACGCCGACGGCTGCGTGACGGAGCGAGCACAAACAATCGACCGCGACAAGGCCGACATCCGGGCCGGCCGGCGCGAACGAACGCGCCGGGAGCTTGCGCAACTAAAGTCCGACATCGCGATGGTCCTCGAAAGTCTCCCAGCCGACCTGCGGGAGGTCGCCGAGTGCGTGATGAGTACCGCGACAATAACCGAAGCGGCCCAAAAACTTGAAATCCCTCGTATGACGCTCTACGGGTCACTAAAGCGGCTCAAACGCATTTTCGAGGCAGCCGGGCTGGACAATTATCTTGAAGTATTTTCGTCATTTTGCGGCGCGACGGGTTACTTAACAGTAGAGGGTTGATTTCCCCAAAACGGTGAAAGCATCGCGAACGAGTTTCTTGAATCTGTTCAGGAGAAAGAAATGAAAACTATTGCCAATCTCGATGTCCTGATCGACGAGCCGATGGACGCCTACCTGGAGAGGGCGGGCGAGTACCTGACCAGCCACCAGTTGAAGGATTTCAGGCAGAGCCCCCTGCTCTATTACCGCAAGGTGACCGGGCTGGCGCCCGAGCCGGACGACCGGCCGGCGTTCCTGGTCGGACGTGCGGCACACACCCTCATCCTCGAGGACCGGGCCACCTATGAAGCGGGCTACGCCGTCGGCGGGCCGGTCAACCCGAAGACCGGCGAGGTCTACGGCAGCCGGACGAAGGCGTTCGCCGAGTGGGCCGAGCGGGAGGGCAAGCCGGTGCTCACCCTCGACCAGGCGGACCTGGTCGAGGAGCTGAACGCGGCCGTCCGCGCCCACGAGGCCGCCGTCGAGCTGCTCGCCGACGGGGTCGCCGAGGGTGTGGTCCGGGCCGACTACCGCGACCTCGCCTGCCAGTCGCGGATCGACTGGCTCCACCCCGAGCGAGGAATCGTCGATCTCAAGACCTGCGACGACCTCGCCTGGTTCGAGTCCGACGCCCGGCGGTACGGATACCTGCACCAGATGGCGTTCTACCAGGCCGTGCTCGAGCAGGCCGTCGGCAACCTCGCCGACATCCCCGTCCACATCCTGGCCGTGGAGAAGAAGGAGCCCTACCGGTGCGGCGCCTGGCGGCTCGCACCGGACGTCC
>PUPC01000248.1 GCA_003553185.1 Planctomycetota bacterium
CGCCGGCTGGGGCGAGCGGTTCGGCGGGGTGCCCGCCCTCGAGCCGGGCTTCCGCATCTGGGTCCACTGTGCCTCGGTGGGCGAGGTGATGCTGGTCCGGACGCTGGTCCCCCTGCTCGAGCAGGCCTACCCCGAGGCCGACGTGGTCCTTTCGACCAACACGAACACGGGGATGGAGACGGCTCGGGCGCACTTCCCCGGCCGCACGGTGTTTTACTATCCGCTTGATTTTTCGCCGATTGTGCGTAAAGTGTTGAGCAGGATCAAACCGTCGGCCGTCATCCTGGTCGAGCTGGAGTTGTGGCCGAACTTTCTCGCCTGCGGGAAGCGTTCTGACATCCCCATCGTCGTGGTCAAAGGTCGGATGACCGAGAAGTCCGCCCGTGCGTATCGCCGGCTGGGGCCGGTGGCCCGGCGGATGTTCACAGCCCCCGACCGGGTGGCCGTGCAGGACGAGGAATACGCCGAGCGGTTCGAGCGCATGGGCGTCCCGCCCGACCGGCTCGCCGTGGCGGGCACGATGAAGTACGACACCGTCGTCACCGAGGTGGCCCCGGGCGTCGTCGAGGGCTACCGCGAGGCCCTGAAGCTGTCGGCGGACGACGTGGTTCTGCTGGGTGGGTGCACGCATCCCGGCGAGGACGAGGCGCTCGTCGCCTATGCGAAACAGAACGCCGGGTCGGGCCTTCGGCTCGTCCTGGTGCCTCGCCATCGCGAGCGTGCCGACGATGTCGAGCGGCTGATCCGCGATGCCGGGTTGACGCCCGTCCGTAAGACGGCGATCGACCGGGGCGACGCGCCAGCCGATTTTGATCGGGAGCCGCACGTGATCCTGGTCGATACGACCGGCGAGTTGGCGACTCTGTATGCGGTGGCGACCGTGGTGTTCGTGGGCGGCAGCTTGATCGAGCACGGCGGCCAGAATATGATCGAGCCAGCCGCACTGGGCAAGCCGGTCATCGTCGGCCCGCATACCTGGAACTTCCGCCGGACGGTGGACTTGCTCGCCGCCGGACAGGGCATCGTCGAGGTCAAGGACGCAGACGAGTTGTACACCGTGCTGGACCGGCTGATCGAGTCGCCCGAACGGCGGGATGAACTCGGCCGGAAAGCCCGCAAGCTGGTGCTCGGGGCCAAGGGTGCGACCGAGCGGAACTTTCATGCAATCCGGCCGCTACTGGATCATGCGAGAGATCGCGTTTACAGCGACACACTGGATAAGGAGACGGATGGATGAGTAAGCACTTGTTTACATCGGAATCGGTCACGATGGGACACCCGGACAAGGTGGCGGACCAGATTTCGGACTCGGTTCTGGACGCCATTATGGAACAGGACCCCTACGGCCGCGTCGCCTGCGAGACGCTGGTGACCACCGGCCTGGCGTTCATCGCCGGCGAGATCACGACCGACTGCTATGTCGATATCCCCCAAGTCGCCCGGGATACCATACACGAGATCGGCTATACCGACGCATCGATGGGCTTCGACTGGGAGACCTGCGGTGTGGTGACCTCCATCGACAAGCAATCGGAGGACATCTCGCAGGGGGTGACCGAGGGCGAGGGTCTGCACGCCGAGCAGGGGGCCGGCGACCAGGGGATGATGTTCGGATATGCCTGCACCGAGACCCCCGAGCTGATGCCGATGCCGATCCACCTGGCTCATCGCATCTGCGAGCAACTCGCCCGGTTCCGACAGGACGGGGTGGTTGATTGGCTCCGGCCCGACGGCAAGTCACAGGTCACCATCGAATATCACGACAACGTGCCCCGACGCATCCACACCGTCGTCGTCGCCACCCAGCACACGCCGAACGTGTCCTACGATACGATCCGGAAGACAGTCATCGAGGACATCGTGCCGCAGGCCGTCCCCACCGAGTTGCTCGACGAGAACACGGTCTACCACATCAACCCCACCGGGCGGTTCGTCATTGGCGGCCCCCAGGGCGACTGCGGGCTGACCGGGCGCAAGATCATCGTCGATACCTACGGCGGGCGCGGTGCCCACGGCGGCGGGGCCTTCTCGGGCAAGGACCCGACGAAGGTCGATCGGACCGCCAGCTACATGGCCCGATACGTGGCGAAGAACATCGTCGCTGCCGAGCTGGCCACCGAGTGCGAGGTCCAACTGGCCTACGCCATCGGGCTGGGTACCCCGATCTCGGTTCTGGTCAATACCTGCGGCACCGGACAGGTCGAGGACTCGCGGCTGGCCGAGATCGTCGAGGACCTGTTCGACCTGCGGCCGAAGCCGATGATCGACTACCTGAAGCTCCGCCGGCCCATTTTCGAGCGGACGGCCCGGCACGGTCATTTCGGCCGGGCGGAACCGGGCTTCACCTGGGAGCGGACCGACCGCGTCGATGAGCTCCGGGAAGCCGCCGGCACGGCCTGATTACGATAACACGCAGCAACCAAGGAGACGCTGATGAACTACGACGTGAAAGACCTTTCGCTGGCGGACGCCGGCGAGCTTCGTATCGAGTGGGCCGGAAGCCAGATGCCTGTTGTCCGGAGCATCGGGGAACGGTTCGCCCGTGAAAAACCGCTCGATGGGGTGACGCTCGCCGCCTGCCTGCACGTGACCACAGAGACCGCCAACCTGGTCATCGCCCTGAAGGCCGGGGGCGCGGACGTCTATCTGTGCGCGTCCAACCCGCTGAGCACCCAAGACGACGTCGCCGCCGCACTGGTCCGCAATCACGAGATTCCCGTGTTCGCGGTCAAGGGCGAGGACAACGACACCTACTACCAGCACATCTACGCCTGCCTGGACGCCCGTCCGCAGATCACCATGGACGACGGTGCCGACTTGGTCTCGACCCTTCACAAGGAGCGCCGCGACCAGATTCCCGACATCATCGGCAGCACCGAGGAGACGACGACCGGCGTCATCCGGCTCCGTTCGATGGCGGCGGCCGGTGTGCTTGCGTTCCCCGTCGTCGCAGTGAATGACGCCGATACCAAGCATTTCTTCGACAACCGGTACGGGACCGGGCAGAGCACCCTCGACGGGATCATCCGGGGCACGAACATCCTGATCGCCGGCAAGACCGTGGTCGTCTGCGGCTACGGCTGGTGCGGCCGCGGGTTTGCCACCCGTGCGGCCGGGGCGGGCGCCCACGTGGTCGTCTGCGAGGTCGATCCGCTCAGGGCGATCCAGGCGGTGATGGACGGGTATTCGGTGATGCCACTCGCCCGGGCGGCGGAGGTCGGCGACATTTTCTGTACGCTGACCGGCGACTGCCACGTGATCCGCGAGGAGCATTTCCGGCTGATGAAAGACGGCGCCATCGTGTGCAACGCCGGGCATTTCGACATCGAGATCGACAAGGACGGGCTGGAGAAGCTGACCACCCACAAGGAGGAGGTCAGGCCGCTGGTGACCCAGCACACGTTGGAGGACGGTCGGCGGATCACTCTGCTCGCCGAGGGCCGCCTGGTGAACCTCGCTCTTGCCGAGGGGCATCCCCCGTCGGTGATGGACATGAGCTTCGCCAACCAGGCGCTCTGCGCCGAGTTCGTCCAGGCCAACCACGGGGACCTCGGCAAGCAGGTCTATCCCGTGCCCGAACACATCGACAAGGAGATCGCCCGCCTGAAGCTGGAGTCGATGGGGATCGAGATCGATCAGTTGACCGACGAACAGAAGGAGTACCTCGAGAGCTGGCAGTTGGGGACCTGATGGCCGCTTGCAGGGTGCCGGGTCCCGGAATATAATCGACATCTTCTCGCTACAGGAACCGTGAGGAGCAGATGAAATTGAGATTTACCCCGTATGGACGGCGGGAGCTGCGACTGTTTGGCGGCCTGTCGGCCAGCTTCTTCCTCCTGGCCGCTGTTTTGGCCATTGTGCTGCTCAGTTCGTTCACTCTCACCCTGCTAATCATCATCTTGACGTTCCTCCCCTTTGCCTGGGTGCTTTCGTTCTTTCGTGATCCGAACCGGATTATACCCCGCGGCGAGCATCGGCTGGTAGCTCCGGCGGACGGCGTCATCTTCGACATCGCCGACGTCGAGGGGCCCGAGTTTATCGGCGAGGAATGCACCCGCATCGGCATCTTCCTGTCTGTCTTCGACTGCCACATCAATCGCGTCCCGTGCTCCGGTCGCGTCGAGGAGATTACCTACACCCGAGGTCAGTTCTTCAACGCTCTGACCAAGGCGAACGCGGCCTCTGCCCGCAACGAGTCGAATTTCATCGGGCTGGCGGACGCCGCGGGGACCGATGTGAAAGTCGGGGTGAAACAGATCGCCGGCCGGGTGGCCCGGCGCATCGTCTGCGAGCTGAAAGAGGGCGACGATGTCGAGCGTGGGCAGCAATTCGGCATGATCAAGTTCGGCTCCCGAGTGGAGCTGTTCATCCCCAAGTCAGCCCCGTTCGACCCCAAGCTGAAGGTCGGCGCCCACGTCAAGGCGGGCCGGACGGTCCTGGGGAACCTTGGTTCGCCCTCCAGGAACAAGAAAGACGAGCCGGACGAGCCGGAGCAGGTCGAGGACGAGAACGAACTGGTCGAACTGAAGCCCGGTGAAGAGTCCGCCGAGGAGGAGATCAAGCTGGACGCAAAGTCGGCTCAAGAGGAACCAGGCGAATCGGACGACGCCGGCACATGCTCGACGGATGACGATCGTGACATGCCGCCCGAAGAAGACAGGACAGAGGACGTTTCTGACGAGCCGGAGCCAGAATCGGAGGAGCCCGAAGACTCCGATGCGGAATCTACAGCGCCCGACGAGCCGGATTCCGAAACGCCTGACGAGAGCGAGCGGGAAGACCGGTAACCGGCCCGATATCATATTGCCCGAGCTGACCCCGAGGTCCCGATGAGATCGCGCATCTGGATACTCCCCTCACTGGTCACATTGGCCAACCTGGTCTGCGGTTTTGCAGCCATCGGCATCGCTACCTACGGCGAGCTCGAACTGGCGGAGACGCTCCGATGGCGCGGGCTGGACGCCTTCGCCCTCGCCTCGCTTTTCATTCTCGCCGCCCTGGTGTTCGACGCGCTGGATGGGAAGATCGCCCGGATGGCGAACCTCACCAGCGAGTTCGGCGCCCAGCTCGATTCGCTGTGTGACATGGTCAGCTTCGGGCTGGCCCCCGCCTATCTGGTTTTTCTGACAGCCCTGAACAAGGACCTGTTCCAACACGACCGGTATGCCTGGGTATGCGCCGCGCTGTTTATTATTTGCGCTGCGCTGCGCCTGGCTCGATTCAACGTCCAACCCAGGTCCGACCACAAGGGCCATCGCTTTTTCCAGGGGCTTCCCACGCCCGCGGCCGGCGGGTTGCTGGCCTCGATGCTCCTTGTCGACTCCAGTCTCGGTATGCCCGTTTCCCCCTCGGCGGCTCTGCTTCCTTTCGTCACCGTGATTCTGGCGGGCCTGATGGTCTCTTACTTCCCCTACATACATCTGGCCAACCACCTGTTCAAGGAACGCGGCTCGTTCCGTTACCTGGTGGTCGTCGTGCTCGTCGTCCTGGCCTTCCTTGCAGTGGCCCAATACTATGAATACATACTGCTGGCAGGGTTCGGCCTGTATTGCCTCAGCGGACCGGCGTGGGGTGCATATCGACGGTTTGTTCTCCATTTGACGGTCGGTATCCCCGAGGAGCCGGCCGACGCGGACGGCGAGGCGACCGACGACTCAGGCCCGGATGAGGGCCTGTAACCCCTTGCGGTCCAGCACGAGCATAACCAGCCCGTAAGCGGTTCCGCCCGCCAGTGCGGGGACGGCCACCCGCAGGATCCGCACGACGAGGTGTGGGGAGACGATCAGGGCGTCGAACCCGGCCAGTGCCGCCAACGTCGGTCCGACCATGATCACGGTCCCGGCGACGATCCGGATCGCAGACCGCCAGGCATCACCGAATCCGACGTCAGCACCGTTCTGCCGAAGCACCCTTTTCAACACGAGGAATAGCAAGATGGCCTGGAAGGTCATCGCAATGGCGGTCGCCGCGGCGATCCCGCCGTGCGCCAGCCGGGTTCGGGCGAGCAGGATGCTCAGCACGGCGTTCGCAAACAGGGCGACCGCCGACGCCTTGAGCGGAGTCCAGGTGTCCTTGAGAGCATACATCGCACGCGAGAAAATGCTCACGAACCCCATCCCTACCAGCGACAGGGCATAATAGGCGACGGCGATGGTGAGCAGCCGGGCCTCGGCCTCCTCGAACTGACCGCTCTGGAACACCCCGGCGAGCGGACCGGCGAGCAGGACGGTGCCGACGGACAGCGGGACGAGCACGAGCAGCCCGAGATGGATGGCCTGGCCGGTGGCCGACTCGAACCGGTCCAGATCCCCCTGACCGGCGTACTCGCTCAGCGGAACCAGCGCCGCTCGGCCGACCGACAGGCCGAACAGGGCGAACGGCAGTAGAATGAGCGGCAGTGCGTACCGCAACGCAGAGACTGCGCCCTCCGGCAACGTGCTGGCGACCGCGCAGTCGACTGCTCCCGCGGCTCGGGCGATCACCGCGGCCAGGCCGACCGGGACAGCCGCCCGGAATGCGGCTCGAGCATAACCGTCCTTCCATCCAACCGGCCCGTCGATCTCCACCGACAACGCGCCTTGGCGCCCGGCGACAGCCAGCGCCACCAGTGTCGCCAGCAGGTACAACACGCCGCCCGCCAACACCCCGACGGCCAAACTTGTCATGCCCAGCGAACGATGAAACAGGACCATCCCGCCGATCCATCCCACGTTGAACAGGATCGGGCAGAGACTGTAGCTGAGCGGCCGGTCGTGTGCCAGCAGCAGGGCGCCGGTGAAGGCCGCGAGCCCGATGACGATCATAAACGGGACCATCAGTCGGCCGAGCCAGATCGCATCCGACGCCATCTCCGCGTCGAAACCGGGGGCCAGAATCCAGTTCACGAGCTGCGGGGCAAAGAGAAAACACAAGAGGGCGCCGGCTAGGAGCAGCAGGACAAACCATTTCAGGACCACCAGTGCGGTCCGCCATGCGGCGGGCCTCTCTCCCCTGGCCAGCATCGAGCGGAACACAGGCAGGAATGCGCTCTCGACCACTTCTTCGCCCAATGCCCGCCGGAAGAGGTTGGGGATGAGGTATGCGACGAAGAAGACGTCGGTCGCCCCCCTGCCCCCGAAGTAGAAGGCCATCAGGAGCATCCGGGCAAATCCCAGTGCTCGGCAGCCCAACGTCCCCACCAGCAGGCGGAGGGCACGCCGTGCGATCTGGCTTGACCGGGCGGGCAATACGTACCTCCCAATACGGGCTGCCGGGCGTTCTTACAGGGAAGAGGCGCAAAGCAAGGCCGACATTGTCCATATCGACAATGCCGGCCTCGAGCTTGAACGGATATTGTGGTGGGTCAGGATTTCCCGGGCGGGATGTCCTCGAGCAGTTGCCGCATCAGTTCATCGGTGTCGCACTCCGCAAGGTCGTCCCGACTGATCTCGTCCATCTTTTCAAACTTGCGCAGCTCGCTGTAGTTCGAGAACTCGATGTAATCGGCGTAACGCAACCTCTTCCGGTCGTCTTTACGCTGCTCCGGCGGATCACAGAACGCCGGGTTTGTTTTCCGAGCCCGCCGGGGCTTATCCTGAGA
>PUPC01000066.1 GCA_003553185.1 Planctomycetota bacterium
GACCACTGCCCGCCCTGGCGACCAGCCGGGTCACCACATCGATCGCGCCCGAACTGATAAGTCCATGGCTGATAATTAAGACTGCGGCGACCGTGATGACCGCCGGGTGGCCGAACCCGGAAAACGCCTTCGCCCCGGGTACGATCCCCAAGACAACCATCGTCAGCAGTGCCATCATTGCGACCAGATCGTACCGCCATCGCTCGAGCACAAAGAGGACGAGCGTGACGCCGATGATGGCGAACGTGAGTATCTGATCGACCACGTTTCCAATGCTCCTGACGGGCTGACCGAAACGGCATGGATTCCGTCTCTACAAAGGCGGCAATTTTAGATTTACTCTCCAAGAGCGTCAAGCCCTTGCATCGAGATAATCCGGCGTCAGACCCGCAGCCGACGCTGGTTTCGCACTTCCGATCGAGATGGCAACACAGGTTTCAAGTCGATTCTCAAAAATCTTGGCCTTTTTATTTGACTGAATGGGGCAGTTGGTGTATATTTAACAATTCGCCCTATTTGGCTGCGGGGATGGTGTGTCGTTCCCCACGTACAGGAGACCGTCGTATGTCCATTGATGAGTGGCGCCGAAGGATTGATGAGATCGACGCCCAAGTGCTGGCTCTGCTCTCCGAGCGAGCCTGTGCTGCGAAAAAGATCGGCGAGCAGAAGGCCCGCAGTGATGATAATACTTTCGTTCCTACGCGCGAGAAGCAGATTTATGCCCGACTGAAGGAACTGAACGAGGGTCCGCTTTCGGACGAGGACGTGCGAGCGGTCTTCCGCGAGGTGATCTCTGCTTGCCGGCGGCTGGAGGAGCCGATCTCCGTCGCCTTTCTCGGCCCGGAAGGCACGTTCACGCACGTCGCCGCATACGACATCTTCGGGCACGCCGCCCGCTATCTCCCCGGACGAACCATCTCCTCGGTCTTCGCGGCCGTCGAGACCGGCCGAGCGAACTGTGGAGTCGTCCCCATCGAGAACTCCTCGGAAGGCGCCGTCCGCGAAACGCTGGACATGTTCGTGACCAGCGAGCTGGAGATTATGTCCGAGGAAGTGCTGCAAATCCATCTGAACTTGCTCGGGTTGGACCCCGATGCCGAGATACAGCGGGTCTGCTCCAAACCCATCGCTCTGGCCCAATGCCGAAACTGGCTAGCCGAACACCTGCCCAACGCCGAGCGAATCGAGACGGCGAGCACGGCACAGGCCGCCCGTGAGGCGGCTGACGACGCCAATACGGCGGTCGTCGCCCACGAGATGGTGGCTCGCCTGTACGGGCTTGAGGCACTCCAGAGCCACATCGAGGATGTCGAGCGGAATGTGACCCGCTTTCTGGTCATCAGCCCGGTCCCTCCCCAGCCGACCGGCAACGACAAGACATCCCTGCTCTGCTCCGTCAAGCATCAGCCCGGGGCCCTGTGGGAACTTCTCAACGTCATCAAGAACCACGATCTGAACATGACCTACCTGTATCCACGGCCGTCGCGGGACAAGCCGTGGGAGTACTTCTTCTTCATCGACTTGGATGGTCACCGCGAGGACGCCGAGGTCGCGGCCGGTCTGGCCGAAGCGGAAACGCATTGCAGCTTCTTCAAAGTGCTGGGATCATTCCCCAAAGCAGATTGATCTAGGAGACACCGTATGAGACGGCTGTTCGTCGCCGGAAACTGGAAAATGAACAAGGACCTCCAAAGCGGCCTCGACCTTATCACCGCCCTGAAAGAGGAGGTCGGAGACGACAAGGACGTCGACGTCGGGGTATTCCCCCCGTTTGTGTACCTGCAGGCCGTGGCCCGGGCACTCGCCGACAGCCCCATCGTCGTCGGCGCCCAGAACATGCACCAGGAGGAGAGCGGCGCCTATACCGGCGAGATCGCCGGCCAGATGATCCTCGACGTTGGAGCCACCCACGTCATCATCGGCCACTCCGAGCGGCGCCAGTATTTCGGCGAGTCTGACCAGACCGTGAACGCAAAGCTCAAGGCGGCACTCGATTACGGGCTGGCCCCCATCGTCTGCGTCGGCGAGACGCTCGACCAGCGTGAGGCGGGCGACACCGAGGCGGTGGTCAGTACGCAAGTCGAGGCTGGACTCGCGGGCCTGACCGACGAACAGGCGGAGCAGCTCGTCCTCGCCTACGAACCCGTCTGGGCCATCGGCACGGGCAAGACCGCTACCCCGGAACAGGCCCAGGAAGTCCACGCAATGATACGTTCCATACTCGCCCGCACCTTTTCCTCCGCGATCGCCGAAGGCATTCGCATCCAATACGGCGGCAGCGTCAAGCCCGACAACGCCTCGGAGCTGCTGGGCCAGGCGGATATCGACGGGGCGCTGGTCGGCGGAGCGAGCTTGACAGCCGAGCAGTTCATACCAATCATCAACGCCAGGGAGCAGTAAGTGCAAACACTCAGAGTTGTTCTCATCATTCTGTTCATCATTGATGCAATCGCGCTGGTCATCGCAGTCCTGCTGCAGTCCGGTCGCGGCGGCGGCCTGGCCGGGGCGCTGGGCGGGATCGGCGGGGGAGAATCGGCCCTCGGCGTCCGCGCCGCCAGCCAGATCGAGAAAGCGACCGGGGTGATGGCGGCCATCTTCCTCGGCCTGGCCCTCGCCATCGCCCTGCTCACCGGGGCGGGAGAGGCCCGCAGGACCGATGTCCCCGTCGAGGAACGCGGCATCGTCGACCCGGAACCGGCTGCGGAACGCGACGTCCCGGCCGAACAAGATGTGCTGCCAGAAACCGACTGACCGGAGGCCCAATGCCAACCAGCATGACCGGCTTTGGCCAGGCAGACTATACCGATGACGAATTGTCGGCCGACGTGGTTGTCCGTACCGTGAACGGTCGCCATCTCAAGACTCGCGTCCATCTCGGACTCCAGATGCCCGCCGTCGACGAGCATATCCGAACCCTGGTCGGCAAGTTTATACAACGCGGCACCGTCGATGTGTTCGTGCGCATCGACTGGTCCGGAGCGGGCAGTGTGGCATTCAACGAGAGGGTCATCCAAAGCTACGTACAAGCTCTCGAGAAACTCCGCCATCAACTCGACCTGCTGTCCGAAATCCGCATCGACCAGGTGGCCCAGCTACCCGGCGCGGTCGAGGCCGAAGGCGTTCCCAACGAGGTGGCCGACCACGTGTGGGGAAAACTAGAGCCGGTAGTCACCGAGGCCCTGAAAGAAACCGTCGCCATGCGAGCAAGTGAGGGTCGGGCTCTCGCCGGGGACCTGCAAAAGAATTGTGCCGCCATCCGTGACGCCACCGCCATCCTCGAAAATCGACGTGCCGAGAGCATTGAAGAGTTCAAAGCCCGGCTGGAGAAACGACTGGGTGCCGCCCTGGAGAAGGCCGCCCTGTCACTCGATGAGGACACACTTGCCCGCGAGGTGGTCCTGCAAACCGAACGGAGCGATATCGCCGAGGAGATCGCAAGGTTAAAGTCACACCTCGCCCACTTCGAAGCCGCGCTCGACGAAGAAGCGTCGGGCCGGAAACTCGATTTCATTGCCCAGGAGATGCATCGGGAGGCGAACACAATCAGCGCCAAGCTGACCGACCCCGAGATGAGCGAAAAAGCAATCGACCTGCGCGAGAAGATCGACCGCATTCGAGAACAGGTGGCCAACCTGGAATGAGCGACCGATCGATCGATCAGTCCCGACTCGTTGTTATCTCCGGCCCCTCGGGGTCCGGCAAGACCACCGTCTGCAACCGCCTCATCGAAGACCCGGACATCGTAATGAGCGTGTCCGCCACCACTCGCTTCCCCCGGCCAGGCGAGAAAGACGGCGTAAATTACTACTTCCTCTCGCCCGATGAGTTCCAGCGGTGGATCGCTCAGGGACGGTTCCTCGAGCACGCCGAATATAATGGCGACCTGTACGGGACCCCGCGCGGCCAACTCGAGGAGAAGCTCGACGCAGGGGCGACCGTCCTGCTCGAAATTGATGTACAGGGCGCGAGGCAGCTGCGCGAGAACTGCCCCAACGCGCTATACATATTCCTGGACGCCCCGAACCGGGATGAGGGCGTTCGACGACTGACCGGAAGGAACACCGAGACGCCCGAGCAGGTGCGCCGGCGGCTCGAGGCGGCTCGTCGTGAACTTGAGCAGACCGACCTGTTCGACCACAAAGTGGTCAACGACGATTTGGACGAGACCGTCGGCCGGATTCGCGACCTGATCCGTGAGGCAGAGCGGGCCGGAAAAAGCACATGAACTCGATATAATCGAGGCTTGCTAAACGTGATAGAACGAAGAGCCGGAAACAGATTGGACGGGACAGTCGGTCGCCCCGCTCATCATCCCATAATCGCATGGGTCCGGTTTGCAACCTTTACCCAATAGGATTTTCGGAGGACTACGAATGGATGAAGCCGTCTTGCACGATCTTTCCCACAAAATGGGCGGGCGGTTCAAGCTCACCGCCCTGGTTCAGAAGCGCCTCCTGGAGTTGATGCGCGAGGACAGCCCCGTCATCAAGGAGAAAAGCGGCGGTCGGCCGGTCAGTTTAGTCATCCAGGAAGTGGCACGCGGCCGGCTGCAACTGGTAAGCACCGACGGTACGCCGATCGGCCCCGGGCCGGAACAGCTCGCCGCGATGGCCGCAGCAGCAGCCGAGGAAGCCCCCGTCGAGGAATCGCCGACCGAGGCCGAGACCGAACCCGAGGAGGACGAAGCCGAAGAACAAACGGCGGAGGACGAGGGCGAATGACCCAGGCCGTCGAGCGGGTTCTTGCCCCCGCCGCCAGCCGAGGACTCCCGACAATGAGTCTTAGACGAAATATCAAAACCCAGACCTTCGTCCGAAGGAGCACGCGATGACCGACCGCGATATCATCCTCTGTGTGACAGGCGGTATCGCCGCGTATAAAGCCGCCGCACTCGCCTCTCGACTGAGACAGGATGGCGCCAGCGTAACAGTCGCCATGACCAACGCCGCGCAGAAGCTGGTCACTCCCCACACATTCGAGGGGGTGACCGGCAACCCGGTGGCCACCACCCTGTGGCCCGAACCGGGGCTGTACCGGCTCGACCACATATCGCTGGCCGACCGGGCCGACATGGTCGTCGTCGCCCCGGCCACCGCCAATATCATCGCCAAGGCCGCCGCCGGCATCGCCGACGACTTGGTCAGCACTACGCTCGTTACACTGGGTGCGGATCGGCCCGTGGTCATCGCACCGGCGATGAACAACCGGATGTGGGCCAATCCGATCGTGCAGCGAAACGTCCGGACATTGAAGGACTTGGGCTGGCACATTGTCGAACCAGCCGAAGGATGGCTCGCCTGTGGCGAAAAGGGGCCGGGCCGGATGGCCGAGCCGGATGACATCCGGGCGGCAATCGAAACCACACTGCAATAAGCCGGCGGGTACTCCCTCGACAGGTGAACGCCGACCCGAGCCGAGCACATGCGAATCCTGATAACTGCCGGGCCAACACGCGAGTTCATCGACGACGTGAGGTTCCTCAGCAACGCGTCGACCGGACGAATGGGCTGCGCCCTGGCCCGGACCGCTCTTGCCAAAGGCCACCACGTGATCCTGGTCCACGGCCCCATCGCCTGCGAACCGCCCCGCTGCGAGAAAACGATCCCCGTGACTTCGGCCGAGGACATGCTGGACGCAGTGACCGCAAACATCGCCGATGCCGATGCAGCAATTATGGCGGCCGCTGTGGCAGACTACCGCCCGGCCGAGCGGATACCCGGCAAGATTAAGAAACAGCAGGGCGGGCAGTCCCTTCGTCTCGATACGACTCCAGATATCGCTGCCACGGTCGGGCTCGATAAGGGCGAGCGGGTTCACGTCGGGTTCGCGCTCGAGGCGTCCGACGGCCGCCGCAACGCCCTGGCCAAGCTGCGGGCGAAGAACTTCGACCTCATCGTCCTTAACAGCCCGGCCGCCATCGGCGCCGACCTGACCGATGCCGAACTCCTGTACGCATCGGGAGAGTCGGAGATACTGTCGAACGTGGCCAAGGACCAGTTAGCCGAACGTATCGTAACCGAACTCGAGACGCTGAAAGAAAAGAAAGGGACCTGTGATGGAGCACGTTGACCTCTTGATCCGCATGCGGGACGATTGCCGGGATATATCGCCGCCCGCCTATATGAGCGAACACGCCAGCGGGATGGACCTGTGCGCCGCGGTGTGCGACCCCATCGAGCTGGCCCCGGGCGAGCGGGCACTGGTGCCCACCGGCTTCCACATGGCCCTCCCCCCCGGCTACGAGGCCCAAGTCCGTCCTCGCAGCGGACTGGCAGTCCGGCACGGTATCAGCGTGGTCAATGCTCCGGGCACCATCGACGCCGATTATCGTGGCGAGGTCAAGGTCGTACTCATCAACCACGGCGAAGAGCCGTTCTGCATCGAGCGGGGCGACCGCATCGCCCAGATGATCGTCCAGCCCATCGTCCGCGCGAACTTGAAGAACGTCGAACAGCTCCCCGAGAGCGCTCGCGGCCATGGCGGATTCGGTCACACCGGCACCAACTGACCGCAGTTCATTCATCCCCGCGCGTTCATCCAGCCCGCGGCCGCAGCAATCACCAGTTCAGCACAACGATCGAAATGTTGAGGACCGTTGCGAAGGTGGTCCAAGCCAGATACGGCGATAGCAGCCAGGCCGCGACGGCGGATACTCGCCGGAACACAAGGAGGGTGCGAAGAATCGCAAGGACCAACGGGACGATGATGATCAGCCCTGCGACGGGGCTCCTCAGCCCGAAAAACGCGGGCGACCACAGGGCGTTCAGCACCAGTTGGATGAGGAACCACCGCAACCCGACCCGCACCGTGGAGCGAGCCCACCCCTTCCGCCACACCAAGTACGCAGCCACCCCCATCAGGATGTAGAGCACGGTCCACACGGGGCCGAACAGCCAGCCGGGCGGGGTGAACCAAGGTTTCTCAATCGTGGGATACCACGCCTCCACCGCCGACCGTGTGACCAGACTGCCGGCTGCTCCGACCAGGATGGGGGACCCGATACAGATGGCGAAAACGATGAGCCGACCGACGATATCCCGCCGCCTTGTCATTCCCTCACGGTTCACAACTCATACCTCCCGTACAGTCTTTCGGGGCGGCTGGCCGGGCATAGGACACTCGAACCGGGCAAACCAGATTGCATCGGACCAATCCTTGTTCGTATATCGGTGCGCCCGTCTTGATGCGGGATTATTCCTCTTCGGACAATGAAACCTTGGGTGCCGCTTCTCCGATGGGCCGCGGCCGCTCGATCTCGGTTAGAATACGCCCGCGGTGATAGACCGTAACCGTACCGGTTGACTGGCTGACCGTGATGGAGACGGCGTCGGTAGCCGAGGTGATAGCCGCGGCCGACTTATGCCTGGCTCCCAATCCGCTGGGCAGTTTAACCCCGGGGACGGTGGATCGCAGGAACGTGCCCGCCCGCTCGATATAACCGTCGCCTGTGACGACAAACGCACCGTCGATCGTGGCAAACTCCTTGATCGTCTCGCGCAGACTGTGGTCCAGGACATTCCGCGATTCTCGGGGATAGCCCTGAAACGGGTTCAAGATCATCTGCTCAGAATGCC
>PUPC01000189.1 GCA_003553185.1 Planctomycetota bacterium
CCGGGCTCGAGCACGTCCGGGGAATGACCGAGATGCAGGAGTTAAGTCTTTCTGAACGGATCACCGACGCCGGGCTGGTGCACCTCCGGGATATGACCGAGTTGCGAGTGCTTGACTTGGTGGGCACACAAGTCACCGACGACGGGCTGGCGCACCTCCGGGAAATGATCGAGATGCGGGTGCTTCGGCTGCCGCGCCGGATCACGGACGCCGGACTGGAGCACCTCCGGGACATGACCAAGTTGCGGGGGCTTAACCTGTGGAACAAGGATGTCACCGACGACGGGCTGGAGCATCTCCGGGGCATGACCAAGTTGCGGAGGCTTAACCTGCGGAACAAGGAGCTCACCGACGCCGGGCTGGCGCACCTCCGGGGCATGACCGAAATGCAAGTGCTTGACTTGGGGGGCACGCAGATCACCGACGCCGGGCTGGAGCACCTCCGGGGCATGACCGAGATGCGGGAGCTTCGGCTGAATAACACGCAGGTCACCGACGCCGGGCTCGAGCACCTCCGGGATATGACCGAAATGCAGCGACTTTGGCTCTCTGAAACACAGGTCACCGACGCCGGGCTGGTGCACCTCCGGGGGATGACCGAAATGCAAGTGCTTAGCTTGGGGGGCACGCAGGTCACCGACGACGGGCTGGTGCACCTTCGGGATATGACCGAAATGCAGGAGTTAACGCTTTCTGGGCGGATCACCGACGCCGGGATGATGCACCTCCGGGGCATGATCGAAATGCGAGAGCTTAACCTGGGTCATACGCAGGTGACCGACGACGGGCTGGTGCATCTCAAGGACATGACCGAGATGCGGTCGCTTTTTCTCTCGGGCAGGCCGTTCACCGACGCCGGGCTCGAGCACTTGCGCGACATGACCCAGTTGCGGCGCCTTTGGCTGGATAACACGCAGGTCGGGGATGCAGGACTGAAGCATCTCCGGGGTATGACCGAGTTGCGGGTGCTTAGACTGATTCGCACTCAGGTCACTGGCCCCGGTCTGGAGCACCTCCGCACCATGACCGAGTTGCAGTCGCTTATCCTGTCGCGCACGCCGGTCACCGACGCCGGGCTGGAGTACCTCCGGGGCATGGCCGAAATACGGCGGCTCAGTTTGGACCATACGCCGGTCACCGACGCCGGGATGGTACACCTCCGGGGCATGGCCAAGTTGCGGGAGATTAACCTGCGGAACACGAAGGTCACCGACGCCGGGATGGATCTCCTGCGCGACATGACCCAGTTGCGGCGCCTTTGGCTGAATCGCACGCGGGTCACCAACGAGGGCATGGCCAAGTTGCGGAAGGCACTGCCGCAGCTAGATATCATAAGATATTAACCGCCCCCTCTTTCTCGCGGGGAGAGAAAATCCGAATGCCGAAATGCGAAACTCGGGAAGGGATCCGCCACGCTGTCCCGGTTCAGCTTATCGCAGAAAAGGACGCTCCCTTTCTCCCATGCTCCCGTGCTCCCGTGCTCCCACGCCCCCACGCCCCCATGCTCCCACGCCCACATGTCCCCACGGCCCCTCGACCGGCTTGCGTTTGCTCCCGCCAACGCCATAATAGAGGTAGTGACAAACGCCGGGGAGGGGAATGCATCGAGGAGGCAGAATGATACTGAGGATGAGCGTACTTGGATGGCTGTGTTTCGCGGTCGCCGTCGCCGCAACGGCGGTCACCGGCTGCCGGACGACGGCGGAAGAGATCTCGTTCGGCCCCTACGTGACCAACCCCGATCAGACGTCGATGGCGGTGCGATGGACGTCGGACGCGCTGACCGACGGCGTCGTGTCGTTCACCGCCGAGGGCGAGCCGACGCGGGAGGTCACCGCCCATATCGACATGCTGCGGTACCCGGACGACCCCGACACCCGCGGCCTGTCGCTGGCGGGGCTGCGGCCCGACGAGATCGGGACGGCGTTCCTCTACGCGGCCCACCTCGATGAGCTGACCCCCGGGACGGACTACCGATACACCATCGAGTTCGGCGGCCGGACGGTCGAGGGCGGGTTCCGCACGATGGCCGACGAGCCCGAGCCGTTCCGGTTCATCGCATTCGGCGACAGCCACGCCCAGGACGTGGTCGCCGACCGGTTCGCCCAGCACGAACCGGCGTTCCTGGTCAACCTGGGCGACACGGTCCGCCACGAGAACTACCACGAGTTCCAGGACTACTTCTCGCCGACGGTCAACCAGATGACCCGCTGGTTCCCGATGGCGGCCGTCCGGGGCAACCACGAGCAGCGGGGCGTGCTGTTCTCCCGCCTGTTCGGGCTCGATCCCGACCGCATCTACTATTCGTTCGAGTACGGCGACGCCCTGTTCGTCCAGCTCGACTCGAGCGTCTGGCGGTGGCCGAACGCCGAGGAGAACACGGCCCGGATGCTCGAATGGGCCGAGCAGGTGCTGAGCGAATCGGACGCCAACTGGAAGATCGTCTCGTTCCACGAACCGCCCTACGACATGAGCTATCGGCGGAGCCGTTGGGGCCGCGACCACGCGATGGAGGTCTTCCGCAGGACCGGGGTCGACTTGGTGCTGAACGGGCACGCCCACGCCTACCAGCGGTTCGCACCGATGTATCGGGAAGGCGAGAACGAGGACCATCCCATCCTGCTCATCAACAGCTCCGGGGCGAGCGAAATCTACAGCACGGCGCCGCGACGGGCCGACCCCTATCTCGTCGCCGGGGCCGAGGGCAACCACTACGTGGTCATCGACGTGGACGGCGACACGCTGACCGGGCGGGCGCTCCGGCGCGGGGGCGACCTCATCGACGAGTTCGAGATACGAAAGGAAGACGGCAAGCCCGTCGCCGAGTACGTCGAGGAAGCCCTCCCCGAGGAACCGTTCGACCGGCTCGACCGCGCCCTGTTCCGGCAGTATATGGACATGCCCGGCGGGGTGATCGAGGAGGGCGAGGAGTTCGAGGTGGCCATCGGCTTCACCGCCGAGACGATGGCGATCCAGTACGAGTTCCGGCCGGCGGCCGACAGCGCCCACGCCGTCGAGCTGGTCGAACCCGCACGGGGCGAGGTCCCCGCCGGGACCGAGAAGACGGTCGTCCTCCGGCTGCGGGCGAGGACGGAGATTCGCGACCGGGGCGGGCGTGGGATCACCGACCCACGGATCTTCTTCGACTGCCACTACGCGGTCAACGGCATCGAGGGCGTCATCTCGAGCACCCGCGTCTGGAGCCGCCGGCCCGACGAGGACGACTGAGCGCAGGCCCCGCCGCGATTATCGGCGGATGGCTCGGGCGGGGCGGTGACGGTACGGCCCGCCCCCACATATCAAGTGAAGGATATCCGCCATATTACTATGTGGTGTCGATTCTGGTAGAATGCGGGTCCTGAACAACCCGTGAGGAGGAAGGACATGGCATCGGACACCCCGCGAAAGCAGTCCGGGAGGTACCGTTACGGCATCGGGGAATGGTACGGATTGTCTTTCGCTGCTATGGAACCTGCACAGCGGAAGTCTTTGGCCGAAGCTCAATCCAGAAGAGGGTTTCAGAAGGTTTGCCCGTGGCGGAGTACCGCGTCGGAAGAGCTTCCTTGCACCAAGAAAGGCGGCGTTTGTAGTCTTCGCTTATATGAGCAGAAGCCGCACAGCAATGCTGTTTGCCCGGTGTCTGGCATCAATGAGGGTTTGGCTGTGACCTGTCCCGAGAGGTTCTATGAGGGAGGGTTCATTTTTGAGTGGATAGGCGAACGGGTGATCGGCTGTCCCCGTCCCACTGTCCTTGGGGAGATCGGTTTTCTACAGCCGATCGGGAGTCCGGGGCGCTCATCGTCACGGCCAGTCGGGAAAATTGACCACGTTCTGTTGGACCCCGACCGCTCGCCCCTCCAATGGTGTGCACTTGAGATGCAAGCGGTCTATTTTTCAGGGGCCTCGATGGGGCAGGAATTCACCCACCTGCAGCACACCGATGAGCCCGGCATTCCGTTTCCGACGGGGCATCGGCGCCCTGATTTTCGCAGCAGCGGCCCCAAGCGGTTAATGCCCCAGTTACAGATCAAGGTTCCGACTTTGCGCCGTTGGGGCAAAACGATGACTGTCGTGGTCGGTCGGGCATTCTTTGATGCCATGGCACCAATGGAAGAGGTCGATGATCTATCAAACGCCGATATCGCCTGGTTTGTGTTGAGATACAGCGATACTGACGGGCGCCTTCGGTTGGAGCTCGACGATGTTCGCTTTACAACTCTGGAACGAGCGGTCGAGGGGTTGACAGCGGGGCTTCCTGTCAGTCTGGAGACTTTTGAAGAGCGAATCCTGCAAAAGCTGGACTCGTAATCAGGAGGCCAGCCAACTCAGGTCCGGGCCGATCAACAGTTCCATCTTCTTCTGGTGGTGTGTGTTTTTCATCGGCACCCGACAGACCGCGAGCCCGTGGGTTTCCGCGAGCTTCTCGATTTGCGGAGAGTCATCGTAGGTAATCAGGAAGTCCCCGGAGAGGTCGCCGGCGAGTGCAAGCAGCTTGTCGTGGTCGATTTCTGAATACTTGTAGAGCCGCCGGCCCGCGACTACGTAGGGCGGGTCGATAAACCAACTTACATCTGTATCATCCTTCTTCTCTTCCAAAAGGGTCAAGGCGTCTTTCTGGACAAAGTCTATACGGTCCTTGTGCTTGAGGATGTTGAGGATTCGCTTGCGAAGGGTATCTGGGTACCACCGGGACCGAAGGCCCTTGCCGTTTTCGCCTTTCTTGACGACTCCCGCACCCGGAGCCAGGATGCCGCCCCTGTTGATGCGATTTCGGACAATCGTTGCAAATGCCCGGTCCCTGACTGATTCGTCGGCCCTGGCGAGTACCCGCTGAACGTTTGCCGCCGTCATCTCGAACGCAGTGATTTGATCTGCCAGCCATTCTCCTTCGCCGTAGAGTATGGCCCGCCATACAGAGGCCACGTCTTCGTCCAATTCGCCCAAAGTAACCCGCTCGACTAAGCCCTCAAACACTGCGCTCAACCCGACAATCGCTCCCCCGGCGAACGGTTCGATCAACTCTTTTCGGGGCTGATTGTCGGAACTTAGCCACTGCCGAATACGCGGCACCAACCACGTTTTGCCGCCCGGATATCGAAAGGGGCTCCGAAAAGGAACGGTAGCCACATTCACGACAGACGATAAGCGCCGGGGATGGTTTCGGTCCGGCTTATTGGGAAAATCCAACCGTTTCTGGTACTGCGCTACAGATTCACCGACCACCAGCCAATCTCGCGCCGGTTTTCTGGCCTTGAGTTTGCCCTGGCGGATGAGAAGACGGGTATGCTGTACGGAATAGCCCAGTTTTTCTGCTGCTTCTTTTGTGCTCAGATATTCGGTGGCCACCGGCCTCTCCCACGTTATCGCGCTTGGATATTCTCACGGGAATATACCGGGTGGGCCGTGGCAAGTCAAGGGGAATTTGAAAAAATGGCGGGATGCGGAGTCCCACTGACCGGCGGCTCAGTGGGCTTGGCAGCCCTTGATGATGTATCCGCCCGACTTCTCGTCGCGCTCGACGTCGACCAGCCCTTCGGCCTCCGCCTCCTCGATGAGTTGTCCGAATGAGCGGAACCCGTAGTACGATTCGCTGAAGCTGGGCATCCTTCGTTTGAGGGTTTGTTTGATCATCGACCCCCAGATTTTCCCGCCCTCGCCTCGCTCTTCGAGCAGGGCTTCGTAGGTCTCGATGATCAGGTCGAACGCTTCTTCCTTCTTCTGGTCGGTCGGCCGCTTTCCGCCGCCCCCCTTTTTCGGCGGCCGGGCCTTTCGCTGTTTCGGCTTTCTGCGCACGAGGTCGTCGTAGAGGATGAACTCGTCGCAGTTGGCGGTGAGGAGGTCGGAGGTCGAGTTCTTGACGCCGACGCCGATGACGACCTTGTTGTTCTCGCGCAGCTTGCTGACCAGCGGCGAGAAGTCGGAGTCGCCGCTGATGATGACGAACGTGTCGACGTGCGATTTGGTGTAGCACAGGTCGAGGGCGTCGACGACCATCCGGATGTCGGCGGAGTTCTTCCCCGACTGGCGGACGTGCGGGATGTCGATCAGTTCGAACGACGCCTCGTGCATCGTCGCCTTGAACTCCCGGAACCGGCTCCAGTCGCAATAGGCCTTCTTCACCACGATGTTGCCCTTGAGCAGGAGCCGCTCGGTCACCCTGCCGATGTTGAACTTGGAGTAATTGGCGTCGCGGACCCCCAGTGCGACGTTCTCGAAGTCGCAGAAAAGGGCCATGTTGCGGATGTCGATGTTGTCGGAGTTGGACATATGTAAACCTCTTGAGTGAGTGAGAATTATCTGGGAAGGGCCGGAATGTCGCCCCCCGTGGTCATGTGTGATTCCGATTGGGGCCGGGACGTCGCCACCTGCCAAAACGCATATTGCAACACACCGCCTCGCTCGGCGAGCCGGGGACCGAGCCGCTCATCTATCCGACCCGGGCGGGGCGACCGCGGTCCGGCGGCCCCTGCGGGTCACTCGGCGCGGCCTGGACGGGCTCCTCAGCCGGCGCGGCTGACGACGACGTATCCCTTGTTCGGGCCGGGCACGGCTCCGTTGACCAGGATGGCGTTCCGTTCCGGGTCGACGCGCACGACCTTGAGGTTGCGGACGGTCTTTCGTTTGCCGCCCATCCGGCCTGCCATCCTGGTGCCGGGGAACACGCGGGAGGGGTCCGCCGCCTGGCCGATCGACCCCGGTGCCCGGAGCCGGTCGCCCTGGCCGTGTGTCTTGGGACCGCCGCGGAAACCGTGGCGTTTGACCACGCCCTGGAACCCGCGTCCCTTGGTCACCCCGGTCACGTCCACCTTCTCGACGTCGGCGAACTGTTCGACGGTGACCACCGAGCCGTCCTCGATGTCATCCTCGCCGTCCCAGTCGACCTCGCGGACGAACCGCTTCGGCTCGGAGCCGGCCCGCTTGAAGTGGCCGCGCATCGGCTGGGTCACGTTCTTCCGCTTGCGGTCCTCAAACCCGAGCTGGAGAGCCCGATAGCCGTCCCGTTCCGGGGTCTTCACCTGCAACACGGTACAGGGGCCGAGCTCGATCACCGTCACCGGGAGGAGCCGCCCGTCATCGGTATACACCGACGTCATTCCTGCCTTTTTTCCAAGAAGCGCATCAATCATGTTTGTTTCATCCTTCAGTTTCGAAAACGGCGACAGACCACATAGCATAAACAAGTCCTGTGAAAAGTCAAGTGTCCGACCGCCGTTTCATCGCGTCCAGAAGCAGCGCGAGAATATCCGGGCGGAGCAACCGGTGTGGACCGGGCCCGTTCGCTTTGCATCCGCAGCGGGCGGCGACGGAACCGGGGATGTCCGGCACCGCGGGAAGCGCATTTGCCGTTCATCCGGTCCCGTTATTCGGGTCCGAACAACTCTTTATCCGCGCCGCACTCGGGGCACACCCAATCGGGCGGAACGTCCTCGAAGGGCGTGCCCGGCTCGACCCCGTTCGGCGGGTCGCCCTTCGCCGGGTCATAAATCCATCCGCACAACGCACACACGTATCGTTCCATTCGACGTCTCCTGGTCAAGGTAATACTGTTTCAAAGCCGAATTATACCGGCTCG
>PUPC01000264.1 GCA_003553185.1 Planctomycetota bacterium
GCAAGTGCCCCGCGCAGGTATCGCCATTCCCAGGTCGGCTTGGCCGACACGAGCAGGACCCGCACCTTGTTGTCCCGGACGGTCACGGTGGTCTGGGCCTCGTTGTTCGCGCCTGAGACCTCGCCCTCCTGTTTGGGCACGACGGCGGTATAGGTATAGACGCCCGGCTCCTCGGGCGTGTAGGTGATTCGATAGCGGCCGGACTCGTGGGGCGGCCTGAGGGTGATCTCTTCGCGGGCGACCTGAACGTCGTCCTTTCGCAGTTCGAGCGGCACGGTCTCGTCGGTGAAGCCCTCCTGTTCGATGTTGACCACGAATTCGAGCCGGTCGCCGACTCGGGCTTCCTGCTGGGCGGAGAGGGCGAGCACCTCGATGTCGTGCTGCGGGGTCGGATCGCCGACACCCACGGCGAAGATGGGGAATGCGGGGTCGCCGGCGAGCGCGTCCTGGGCCGCCTCGACGGGGTCGATCCCGGTGTTCGAGTCCCAGTCGGACACGACCACCATCGCTGCGATCCGCTGGCCTCGGAGCCGTTCGATCGCGGCCCGGATGTTCGCCCCGATGGCGGTGGCGGGGCCGCTGGGCTCGATCTCGAGGGATGACGCCTCGGTCAGCCCGGTGGCGAAGAGATAGGGCCGCACCCGCGACGCCTCGCCGATCCGGTCGATGAGGTCATACTCGGGCCGTGAGAAGATGGCGTTGGCGATCTCCGCCCGCGACATCGAGCGGACCCGCTCGGCGACCTCCGGCTGTGGCGGCATCTCCAGCCCGTCGGTCAGCCCGATGGCTTGGGCGAGCTGGGCGACCAGCTCGTCGTCGCGATACCGATCGGCAAGCCCCATGCTGTCCGACACGTCCAGCAGGATGGGCACGTAGGACTCCTGGAGCTTTGACCGCCGGACGACCACCGTCGGGGCGAGCAGGGCCAGCACCAGAACGGCGAGGGCAAATATGCGAAAGGCGGCGAGCATGGCCTTATACCGGGCCGATGCCCGGCCGCGCTCGCGTCGATAGACCTGCCAGACCAGAAGAACGAGGGCGATGCTCCCGAGGACGATCACCGCCGTGCTCCACGGGCTGGCGAACCGTAGGGTCCAGCCGCCCGGCGTGGACAGGTCCCCGCTCTCCAGGTTGAACAGGTTGAACAGAAATTCCATCATCTCTCGCATCTCAAAAGACGGCTGTCTATCGCCCGAACTGGCGGCCGAGCACCAGTTCGAGGCACGCCATGCCCAGCACGACGAACAACAGCGCCTGGGCGATGTCTCGGGGCGATCGGCTTTCTTTTACCCGCAGGTGGAGCTCTTCGGCGTCGGTTGTGTACTGGAACTCAAACCCGTCGAGAATCTCTCTTGCCTCTTCCATCGAGTATCGCCGCAGGTCGCTCTGTTCGGGGTCGGGATTGACGCTGAAGTACTCGTCGGCCATCGGATCGGCCCCGGCCCTCATCGAGAATTCGAGCTTGTGCGGGCCGGCGATGCGGGTGTCCTCGAACACGATGCGCGGCGCCCTGTCCTGATCGAACGGGGTGAGCGAGGCCGGTCGGCCCAGATCGCCCGGCGGGGTGATCCGCACCTGCTCGATGCGCGTCCCCGGCTCGAAGATATGCTGGTACGGCTCGCGTACGATCAGGTTGCGGCGGTCGATGTCGCCCACCGCCACCTGGCCGACCAGCTCGTGCATCATCATCATCAGCGAGCCGGTGTCGCCCAGGTTGTTCCAGGCGGTGCCTGCAGACGAGGTGAACAGGATCACCTCGCCGCTGCCGTAGGATTTCGCGACCACGGCGGGGTCTCCGCCCTCGAAACGTGCCGCCACGGTGGCGCCCTCGACGGGGGCGGCCTTGATGTGGCCGGTGAACACGACGAACTTCTCCAGGATCTCCCGGGAGACATCGCACAGGGTCCGGAACCCGGGATACGTCGGGTCCCGCTCGAAGATCAGGTGCCGTCCCCGAGCGGTCTCGGGATCGATGACCGACTCGTCCCCGAGTTCGGCGGGCAGCAGGCCGTCACCGTCCCGGAACAGTTGGGTGTTGTACGAGTCGACCGAGACGCGGTCGCCGAGGAACACGATCAGGGTCCCGCCGAGCCGGACGTAGCGTTCGATCCGGTTGACCGTGTTCGAGTCCGAGATGGACGCGACGTTTGCCAGCACGACGGCGTTGAACCGATCGAAGTCCCGTGCCGCCAGCTCGAATTCGTCCCAAGTCGTCGGGCTGATGTTCGACAGCGGCCGTTCGTCGGCCCCCCGCGGCGGTTTGAGCGCGCGTTCGAGGTAATAGGTCTCGTTGTCTCGCGGTCGGTCGGCCACCCGGCCGTTGATCAGCAGGACGGGGATGGCGTCTCCGGCGTTGAGGGCCAGGTAGCGGACGTTGTCGGCGGGCAGGAGGTCATCGTTGATGCGAACGTGGACGAGGTAGGGCCGCTTCTCGTTGAAGCTGTAGCTGAACGCCACGCTCTCGGTCTCGCCCGGCTCGATCTCTTCGATCCGTCGTTCGCCCTGGTTGAAGTTATCGACGAAGAAATTGACGTCCACCTGCCGTTGTGCGGCGGTCCCGAAGTTGTGGACCTTGGCGGTAAGGGTCACCCTCCGTCCGACGCCGATCACGTTGCTGTCCGTCTCGAGGGCGACCACGGCGAGGTTCTCCGGATGTCGGACGGCCGGGCCTTTATCGACCACGAACAGGCCGGCGCTCCGGCCGATTTTCTCCAGGGCGGCGGCCAACTCGTCGCTCGGGGGCTGGTCCTTCTCGCCCCAGCCGCTCGCCTGCATGTCTGTGACGAGGTACACGTCTTTCCTCGGTTTTTCGTCGGCGGTCCGTTCGAGCAGGTCGGCGACGGCCTCCAGCGTCCCGCGCACGTCGCTCCCCCCCCAGCCGGGGTTCATCCGCTCGACGATCCGCCTGGCCTGGGCGAGGTCGGAGGTCGGCTCCTCAATAACCGGCTCGACGATGTCGGACATGCCCAGGACCGAAACCACGTCACCCTCGCCCAGCGAGTTGATGATGCTGCCGGCCACCGACTGGATTCGGTCGAACGTCGTCTGGTCGCCCTGCTGATAGCGAGTGCTCAGCGACTTGTCCACCACGATGACCGCGTGCCGGCCCGGCCGGGCGATGGCGTCGAACATCCCGCTCTGGGGCAGCATGGGCCGGGAGAGGGCGACGGCCATCAGCATGATGATGAGGACCCGCAGGAGCAGAAGCAGGAGGTTCTGCATCCTCACCCGCTTGTAGTTCTTTTTCAGGGACGCCAGGAGGAACTCCATGGCCGCCCAGCGGACGGTCTTGAACCGGCGGCGGTTCAGCAGGTGGATGATAATGGGGATCGCCCCACCCGCCGTGCCGATCAGCATCCATGGATGAAGTGGAAACATAATACCACCTTACAACTTAGCTCGGGCCGACAGCCGCCCGGCCAGGTAGGCGCTGAGGGCCACCTCCAACGAGTCCTTGGTAAGCAGGGGGACATAGTCGACACGGTGCTGGCGACAGGTCCGCCGGACCCCCTTCCTGAACGCCTCGAGCTCTGCGATGTAATCGTCGCGGAGCTGCCGCGGCTCGGCGAGCACCTCGGGATAGTCCTCCATCCCCTCGAACCGGGTGAGGTCCTGGAACGGGAACTGTATCTCGTCCTCGTCCATCACGTGGAAGACGACCACCTCGTGCCGCTTGTGGCGAAAGTGCCGGATGCCCAGGGCCAGTTCCTCGGGATCGACGAACAGGTCCGAGATGAGGATGATCAGCCCTCGACGATTGATCCGATCGGCCAGGTCGTGAAAGATTCGCCCCACCTTGGACCGGCCGGTGGGCTCGACGGTGGCGAGCTGATGAGTCATCAGTTTGAGATGAGACGACTGGCTGGCGGGCCGGATGTAGTCGCGGATATCGTCGTCGAACGTGACCAGACCGGCTGCGTCCTGCTGCTGGAGCATCAGGTACGCCAGCGAGGCGCCGATCGTCGCCCCGTAGTCCAGCTTGGAGAGCGGCCCGGACTGGTACGCCATCGACTCGGAGATATCGAGCAGCACCCAGGCGCTGAGGTTGGTCTCCTCCTCGTACTGCTTCACGTAGAACCGATCGGTCTTGGCATAGACCTTCCAGTCGAGGTGCTTGAGGTCGTCGCCCGGCACGTACTCGCGATGTTGTGCGAACTCGACGCTGAACCCGTGGAACGGGCTCTTGTGCTGACCGGAGATGAAGCCCTCGACCACCAGACGTGCCCGGATGTCCAGCCGCGAGATGCGGGCGAGGATATTCGGGTCGAGGTACTTCTGGTAGTCTTCCGTGGTCTCGATCTCGGCCACTGGTATCAACCTCTCTCTCGGTTACCGGCCGGCCAGGCCGTGCGTTCAACGGCGGGCGCTAGTCGGCCGCCTCGTTCGCATCTCCCTGGTTCAGGACGCCGGACATTGATTTCTCGCGCAGCAACGTGCTCTCGTCGCTGGGCGTATCCTTCAGCAGTTCGTCAACGATGTTGTCGGGGGTGACCCCTTCGGCCTCGGCGTTGAAGTTGGTGATGATGCGGTGCCGGAGGACGGGGTGGGCCACCGAAGCGATGTCCTCGCAGGAGACGTAATACCGCCCGTTGAGAATCGCCCGGGCCTTCCCGCCCAGTATCATATACTGACCCGCCCGGGGGCCTGCGCCCCAGGTCACCCATTCCTTCACGAAGTCGGGCACCCCGCCCTTGTGTACGCGGGTCTTGCGGGCGATGGTCATCGCGTAGCGGATGACGTGCTCGGCGATGGGCACGCGACGGACGACCGACTGGAGCCGGAGTATGTCGTCGCCGGACAGGATGGTGTCCACGTTCTCGTCGAATTCGGCGGTGGTCAGGCGCAGGATTTCGTACTCCTCTTCCTCCTCCGGGTAATCGACCAGAATCTGGAACATGAACCGGTCGAGCTGTGCCTCGGGGAGAGGGTACGTCCCTTCCTGCTCAATGGGGTTCTGGGTCGCCAGGACGAAGAACGGCTCGGGCAGAGCATTCCTCTCGCCGCCCACCGTGACCTGGCGCTCCTGCATCGCCTCGAGCAGGGCGGCCTGGGTCTTCGGCGGGGTGCGGTTGATCTCATCGGCGAGGATGACGTGTGCAAACAGCGGCCCGGGCAGGAACCGGAAGTGCCGCTGGCCGGTCTCCTTGTCCTGCTGGATGACCTCGGTCCCCGTGATGTCGCTCGGCATCAGGTCAGGGGTGAACTGGATGCGGTGAAAAGACAGGGACAGGGCGTCGGCGAGGGTGCTGACCATCATCGTCTTGGCCAGGCCGGGTACGCCGACCAGCAGGCCGTGCCCCCGCGAGAAGATGGCGATCAGCAACTCCTCGATCACCTTGTCCTGGCCGACGATCACATTGTGCAGTTCGTCCCGGATGCGGTTGAAGCTGTCCTGGAACGCCTCGACGATCTCGCGGTCGCTCTGTTTGGTCGCTTCCCGATCGGTCGGTTCGGCAGCGGGGGCTGCCTCCGGCATTCCGGCATCCGGTTCGTCATGGCTCTCAGTTGTCATCAGGTGCCTCCAATGGTTCCGTTCTGTCCGATGGGGCTACGGCTGCTCGCCGGCCGACAGGCCGGTCAGGCCGTTATTGGTGATCAGTGTGATCACTCCGCCGCTGATCTTCCCACCATGTAATTGATTATACCGGTTCGCCCGTTCCAGACCAACCTGCCGCAGCTTTCGTCCGTCGGAAATCCGCAGCGCCGTGACGGTCGGCGTCTGTGCTACCCCCGTCCGGGTGGTCAGGTTCTGGCCCAGGAACAGCAGCCCGTCGTATGTCTCTGCAAACGGGACCGACGGTACCGGGTCGGAGCCGGGCAGCCGCACCCCCTCTTCCAGGGTGGTGCTCCACACTTCGCGGCCCTGTTCCAGGCGGTACGCGGCCACGGAATACCGGTCCTGCTGCTCCCGGGGGACCATCACCCGCCCTTCTGCCACGATCAGGCGGATGAGGCGTCCGCCGGGCTCGACGTTCCACGCCAGTTCGCCGGTTTTTGCGTCGAGCGCCACCATGCGGCGCCCGCCGACCAGCGCGAGCAGTCCGTTGTCCGTCGGTCGTATTTCGTTTATCGAACTGCCGCCGAGGTCTTCTTCGTCGGCCTGCCACACCATCTCCGGGGTGTCTGTCCGGTAAGCCCTCAGTCGCCCGTGCACCGCCACATAAACACGGTCCGATTCGGAGGCCAGGTGGCAATCGCCGATCCGGGCGCGGCCCTCGAACCTCTCGCGGACCAGCTCGGCCCCGGAGAACAAGTCGAGGACGATGAGTTCGGCGGCGGTGAACGTGTCGGGCCGGACCCGCTGCACTCCATCGGCGTCGGGAGATTCATCGGGCACCCCCGCGATGAGAAACAGGCGTCCGCCGCTCGCCTCCATCCGCAGGACGGTCCGGTCGCCCAGCGATACGTCCCAGCGGTCACGCCCGTCGAGATCGAAGCACAGCACGTCGCCGGCCGGCGTGGGGGCGACGATGTGGCCGTCGGCGAGCATCGGCTGATGCCCGCGGAAGAACAGGATGCGGTGGTCGTCGATCCCCCGCGAAGCGGCCGTGCCAGGCAGCGGGGCGAACATCTTCCGGCGGAGCAGTTCGCCCGTCGCCCGGTCGATCCACTGGACCGTCATGTCCACGTCGACGAGGGCCACATCACCGTCGACACCGACCATCCGGGCGTAGCGTTCCGGCGGGAGGCGGACCGACCGGCCCTCCAGGCGCTCCGGGCGTTCGCCCAGCGTGATCGGGATGGTGATCCGGTGCCAGCCCGGTTGATGCTCCCGGGGCCGAAGCAACTCGAGTTCGACCCGCTGACCGGGCAAGGCGGTCGTGGCCGCCTGGGCCAGGTCGTCGGTGTTCTTCAGCGGGTGCCCGTCGAACGCGATGAGCAGGTCGCCCACCTTCACGCCGGCCCGTTCGGCCGGGTTGTCTTCGAGGACCTCGATGATCTCGACGGCGGGCCGGGGCATCCCCGCGGGAGCGACTGTTGCCTCGGTGAACGTGACGCCCATCCATCCGCCGTCGGTATGCCACTCGAGCTCGCCCGACCGGCCGTCGTGGGCGCGGATGCCCGGACGGTCTGCCAGGTAGATGTTCCCGGTGTGGAGCGGCCGGCCTTCATCGGCGACCGACTCGGCGGTAATCCGCCCGCCATCGGCGGCCGGGACCTGCCAGAGCGTCTCCAGCAGCGGCTGAACAACGATGTGGCGGCGGTCTGCATCCTCCGAGACCGCCCGCTGCAGGTCTCGCCGGACCTCCGCGGCCGCGTCGTCCAGAACGCCCGGGCACAGCCGCCCGACGGCGAACAGTTCGCCCAAAGCCGTCTCGAACCGACGGTCCTCGATCGCCTCGCGGGCCCGGTCCAGCCGGAGCTCGGCGGCGGCTCGGCTGTTCGGATATTGATCGGCCACGTCCTCCGGGCGGGCCGCCTTCGCCTCGGCCTCGTACTCGGCGTACAGTTCCCGACCGTGCTCCGAGATCAGTTCGGCGACCATTGCAGACAGGGCCGCCCCGGCGGTCACCGTCCGTTTCTCTGAGACTTGGACC
>PUPC01000333.1 GCA_003553185.1 Planctomycetota bacterium
CCACCTTGTCCAGGGCGTGGTCGATGACGCCGAGAAGGTACGTGCCCGTCCCGGCGGCGGGGTCCAGCGTGACCACCCCGGGGTCGGCGAACCCCAGCGGCTTGCCCAGCTTGTTCGTGAGTAGGTCGTCGATGAGGCGGACCTGGGCGAGCACAACTTCGACCGGGGTGTAGTACGCTCCGGCGTCCTTGCGCAACTTTTCGTCGTATTCGGCGAGGAAGTCCTCGTAGAAGAAGAGCCACGGGTCTTTCTCGTCTTCGCTGGCGGACAACACGTGCTGCGGGATTTCGTCGATCACGCGGAGCAGCAGGTTCAGGGAGGCCGAGATTTCGGCCCGGGCTTCCGGGTCGGTCAGGGCTTGGAGCGCCCGCGACAGCAAGCTGTGGTCGGCGGCGAGCGCCTGCTCCGCCCCCGCCAGAGTCAGCCGACCGGTCGCTTCGCCCCGGGCCAGCAGCAGGGCGAACGTGACCGTCTGAGCGTAGGCGTCGGCAAACTGCTCGTCGCTGGCGTCGGGGAACAACAGTTGTCGCCATTCTCCGGCAAGGTCGTGCAACAGCGACGCCGGGTCCGCCAGCGCATCGATCACGTCGTCCCGCAGCAGGCGGCACAGGGGGGCGAGCAGTCCGGCCAGGTCCTTGACCCTCGCGGGGATGATCGGCCGCCAGGAGAGGAAGTCGGCCAGCACGCCCCACAGGGCGTCTGCGTCTTCGGGGGCGACGGCCTGTTCACCGTCTACGTCCACGTCGCCGGACAGGCGGACGATTTTTCGCTCGCGTTGGCCGTTCCGATACAGGCCCCACTCGTTGCCGTCGCAGTAGAGCAGGTTCGGGAGCGCCGTGAACCGGTTCCACTGCTGCCGGTTGTGCCCGGTGAAGCGGTGGGGGTCGGCGCCCGTGCCGGGGGCTTTCAGCTCGACGTGGCCGATGAGCAGGTCGTCGGAGAGGACCGCGAAGTCCGGCTTGCCCAGCCGCCCGACTTTCGACTCGTCCTTGCACTGGACGGGCTTGTGGCGGAGCTCGCCGAGGGCGTTCATGAATGCTTCGAACGGCGCCCGGAGCTGGGCTTCCGGTTCGCCGGTGGTCAGCGCCGTCGTCTTCCTGGTGACGGCCGCGGCGAAGTCTTGCAGCGCGGAGAGGATGGCGTTGGTGTCGGACATGCTGCGCCCTCGGTCGCGGGTTCTCGCCGAACACAGGCGAGGCGGCGGGCCGTGCGAGTCCGGCTGTTCAGGTGCGCTTCCCTATCCGCCCGTGGCCCATTCTGCAAACCGCCGCCCGGCGCGTCAAGGGCAAGCGGGCGGGTTCACCGGCCGAGTTCGAGGCGGGCGGCGAGGAGTTCGGGCAGGCCGACGCGGCGGATTTTGGTCTGGGCGACCTCGACGGGGTATTCGACGCGGTGGATTTCCGCCGTCTGGGCCTCGGAGTCGTACACGCAGTAGCAGGCGCGGGGGTCGTCGTCGCGCGGCTGGCCGACGCTGCCCACGTTGATGATGGTCTTGTGTACGTTCCGCAGGTCGAGCTCGGTGCTGTGCGAGTAGGTGACCGAGTCCTGGGTGCCGGTCTCCATGAACGCGATGGGCACGTGCGAGTGGCCGATGAACCCGACGGGGGTGTTCATCGCGTGGAACGAGAGCTGGGCGGCGAAGACGGTCTCGATGTAGCCGAACGCGTCGGGCTCGTTGACGGTGCTGTGGACGAGGGAGAGGTTGTTGATGACCTTGGCGAGCGGGAGGCCGGCGAGGAACTCGGCGTTGGCGATGGAGAGTTTGCGGCGGGTCCACTCGACCGCCTGGCGGGCGTGGCGGTTGAAGTAGCCGAGGTCGAGCTTGCCGACGACCGAGCGGTCGTGGTTGCCGGCGACACAGACGATGTCGTTCTCGCGCACCCAGCGGACGCACTTGCCCGGCTGGGCCCCGTATCCGACCACGTCGCCGACGCAGCAGACTTGGTCGACCTGCTGCCCGTCCAAGTGGCGGAGCACGGCGTCGAGGGCGTCCCAGTTGGAGTGGATGTCGCCGAGGATCGCATATCGCACGTGTCAGGCCACCTCGCGTCGGCGGAACAGTTCGGTGGCGACCACCAGCACGACGGCAGTATATATAATACCGTATAGCAAAGGCAACGTCACGGCCTGGGAGGGGACGGCGGTCCGGCCGACCGCCAGCGCCTCGGTCAGGTTGAACATCTCGAAGTCGGGCAGCAGGTAGCACAGGACGATGACCGGCCATCGCAGGGCCTGGCCCAGCAGACCGGTCAGCCCGCCGCCGGCCTCGGTCGCCAGCAGCGCCTGCCGCAGGGCGGCGGACAGGTTGCCGAGGATGAAGACGGCCGCACACAACAGGGCGTTGAAGACCAGCGGCAGCCGAGTGGCGATGGCGATGGCGACCGCGGTCATCACCGCGACCTGCATGAACGCGAGCAGGAACGCCTCGAGCAGGATGGCCGTCCGGGTGCGGCCGTACCACAGGGCGCTGTTCAGGAGCCCGGCGAAGCCGGGGTCTGCCGTCCACACCGCCCCGGGGGCGTGTCCGTGGTCGTGGCCGCAGCCGGAGTGGTGGTGTCCGCCGCCCTCGCGGTCGAGCGGGGCCGACAGGGGCGCCCGGGCGACCAAACTCGACGACTGGCCGCTGGTGAGCAGGAGCAGGTCGCCGACCGCGCTGAGGTATTGGATGCCGGCGGGCCGCCCGGTCATGTCGTCCATGGTCTGCACCGAGTCGCGATGGGTGGTCGCCATAGCGAGCGATGCCTGGCCCGAGGTCAGCTCGGGCAGTTTCCCGGCGACGCGAACCGGGTTCGCCCGCCGCTTGTAGAAATCGTCGGTCTCCACCCACCAGGTCGTGATGAGCGAGATGATCATCATCACGACGAAGGCGAGCGAGATGGCGAGCAGCAGGCCGAGGAACTTGCCGATGATGACTTCGCTGCGGCGGACCGGCTTGGCCAGCAGAGTGAGCACCGTGCGGTTCTCGATCTCGTCGGCCAGGACCGCCGACGCGCTGAAGATCGCGATGAGCACCCCGGCCATCAGGGTCGAGGCGACCGACATCTGCCGGATCGCGTTGTAGGCGCTCTCCTCGCTGAAATGAAAGACGTTGAGGAATTGGGCGAGGAAGGTGACCGCGGCGGCGATACAAAGGATGAGCAGGGCGACCGGCTGCCGCACGGCCTCGCGAAACGTCGCCCCGGCTACAGTGAAAAGTCGCATCGTGCCTCCGTTTCAGACTCTGGTAAGCCCCAGCGCTCCCTTGATTATACGCTATCGGGCGACCGCAGGGCAAGCAAAAACCGGGCGGGTTGCTGCGGGCGAGCGAAAATCCCGCAAAAAAAAGTCGATTCCGGGCGGTCGCGCGGGTACAATGGTGTTTCACGTGAAACAGAGTCCGTATCGAGAGAGCACATCGTGGCGACGGTTTTTGCGATTGCGAACCAGAAGGGCGGCGTGGGCAAGACGACCACGGCGGTGAACCTGGCCGCGTGCCTGGCCATCGCCGGGCGGCGGTGCCTGCTCATCGACCTCGACCCGCAGGCGAACGCGACCTCGGGGCTGGGCTTGGCCGAACGGCCCGGGGGCGGGGCCGACCTCGCTCTCACCGAGCCGGATAAGCCGGACGGCTGGATCGAGAAGAGCCCCGTCGATAACCTCGCCCTGGTCCCCGCCACCGACCGGCTGCGGTCGGCCGACCGCCTGCTCCGCCACGCGGTCGATCCCGCCCGGCAGCTTCGCCAGGCGCGGGACCGGCTCGACGAGCGGTTCGACTTGGTGATCATCGACTGCCCGCCCTCCTCCGGCCTGCTGCCCCTGAACGCGCTGGTGGCCGCCGACATGGTGATTATCCCGGTCCAGTGCGAGTATTATGCGATGGAGGGGCTGGCCCAGATGCTCGAGACGCTGGGGCGTGCCCAGAGCGAGCATCGGGCCGACGTCGAGGTCGGCGGGTTCCTGTTCACCATGTACGACCCCCGCGTTCCGCTCTCGGACGAGATCGTCGGGGAGGTCCTAAGCCACTTTGAGAGCAAGACATACGGCACACGCATCCCCCGGGACCCGGTGCTGGGCGAGGCGCCCAGCCACGGGCAGCCGGTGATCGAATACGCCCCGAGATCGCGAGGCACGAACGCCTACGTCCAACTGACAAGGGAGATCATCCATGGCATCGAATAGACTTGGCACATCGCTCGAGAACCTGCTGGCGAGACATCAGCACAGCCGCCCCCAGGACGACGAACCGCAGGCGGCGCCCGAGGACACCCTCAACATCCCCGTCGATGACATCACGCCGAACCCGTCCCAGCCGCGGACCGAGTTCGGCGAGAGCGAGTTCCAGGAGCTCGTCCAGTCGGTCCGCCGCAACGGGATCATCCAGCCGGTCATCGTCCGGCGCGTGGGCGACGGGTTCGAGCTGATCGCGGGCGAGCGGCGTTGGCGGGCCGCCAAAACGGCGGGGCTGCCCACCGTACCGGGCCTGGTGCGGGATGTCGATTCCGCCGCCGCGTTCGAATTGGCGATCATCGAGAACATCCAGCGGAAGGACCTCAGCCCCATCGAGAAGGCGAAAGCGTATAAGCGCCTCATCGAGACGTTCGAGCTGACTCAGGAGACGGCCGCCCAGCGGCTGGGGATCAGCAGGAGCGCGATGGCGAACGTCATCCGCCTGCTCGAGCTGCCGGGCGAGATTCAGGACGCTGTTTCACGTGGAACAATCACCATGGGCCACGCCCGGGCCATCCTGTCGCTGCCCACCGCCCAGGAACGGCTTGCCATGTGGCGAAAGGCGGAGAAAAGCGGCCTGTCGGTCCGCCAGGTCGAAAGAATGGTCGCGAAGGGCGGAGTCCGTGGGCGGACCAGAAAGCCAAAACCGGACGCAGAGCGGAAAGAACCGCATATCCGCGACCTCGAAGAACAACTGCGAGGGGCACTCGGGACCAAAGTGAGCATCCAGCCGTCGAAAGAGAACGCCGGGAAAGTCGTCATCGAGTACTATTCGCTCGACGATTTCGACCGGATCATCGAAAGCGTGCTCGAGAAACGAAGCCCGAGCGGCCTGTAACCGCAATCCCCCAAAATCTATTGTGTCGCGCGCGCGTGCGAGCGCGCGCGTACGCGCGAGAGATAAATTGCCGGCTGGAAGGGCATGCCGCGCCGCGATTGCATCGGGCGCGACAGTGCCTGTTCCGCCTCCCGGCCTCCGTCCAGACATGGCATTTGAGCGGGACGGATGACGCAGCGGCATCCCACTTGCCGGCTTCCGTGAGAAACCGGCATCACTGGGGCGGTGGAGGGCCCTGGTGGCGGGCCGGGCGTGGGCTATACCGGTCCGGACCGGCGAATAAGTCGGGCGTAATCGGTTGATAAAAGGCCGGTTATGGTTGTCTGCGGTCGTCATGAAACGGGGGAGATACGTTCGTCGTTGTGCGGTTCCGCCTCCGATACGCTCCGATGCCCCGATTTGCCCTCAATAGCTCGGCTTTTTTGGCCAAACTCGGGGCAAAAAAAGGGGGGGCTCGATGTCGAACCCGGCGTTTTAAAGGCCACACAGGCGTGTGGTATCGCTTCTTGGGTTTCTCGGCGTTTTGTGTTGACAGCCGGGAACAGATGGGGTAATCTGATGGCGGTCGGCCCGGCGGCCGGGGTGTGCTCGGCCAACGTCGGCCGGCGGAGGTCTTTCTCGGAGGGGGATTCTTATGATCGAAGTGAATCGCGGTCGTGCGACGCTGCCTGACCTGGGCCAGTTCGCCCACGAGCATAATGTCACTACCAGTGGTGTAGCCGACCTGGGCTCGCTTCGTGATCGGTTCCCCGACGCGATGCGGTCGGCCCCCGAAGGGTTCACGCGGGGTGTTGTGCTCGGCGTGCGCCTGCCCGACGCGGTGGTGGACGGTATCGAGGACGGCCCGACTCCCCTATATGTTCATGTGTACCGCCACGCGAACTACCTGTTGGACCGTGCGGCGTTCGATCTCGCCCTGGCCCTTCAGGCGGCGGGCTGGCGAGCGCTTCCGGTCCCCGCGTCGCAGATCGTCGACAAGGGCGGCTTGCGGGGGCTGGTCTCGCACCGGCTGCTCGGCCAGGCGGCGGGCTTGGGCTGGGTCGGCCGGTCCCGCCTGCTGGTGAGCCCCGATTTCGGGGCGCGAATGCGGTACGCATCGGTGTTGACCGACGCGCCGTACCCGCCCGGCGAGCCGGCCGAGGACGGCTGTGGCGATTGTCGCCGGTGTATCGAACTGTGCCCGGCCGACGCGGTGAAGGAGTCGTCGCGCGAGTTCGACATCGAGGTGTGCCGGGAAAAGCTCGGCGAGTTCGCGAAGCTGCCCGCCGTGACCGACGAGGTCTGCGGCATCTGCGTCAAGGCGTGTCGCGGACCCGGATGCGTCTGAACGCCCGCCCCGGTTTTCCTGCGGATCAACGATTATGGAACCGACGGACCCCGAGCCGGTCACCCTGGTGTGCGGTCTGCTCTCGGCGCGGCCCGAGATTCTCGACGAGGCCGAGGCGCAGCTCGTTGGCCGGTACGGCCCGGTGGATGTGCGGTCGTCGGACATCGACTTCGACTTCACCTCGTACTACGAGCCGCAGATGGGCCGGGGGCTGACCCGCCGGTTCGTCAGCTTCGCCCGGAAGGTCGATCCCGGCCGCCTGGCCGAGATCAAGCGGGCGACCAACGCCCTCGAGGCAGAGGCGGCCCGGGCCCATGCGTTCGCCGCCCGACCGGTCAACCTGGACCCCGGCTACATCTCGCCGGCCAAGCTGGTCCTGGCGAGCTGCAAGGACCGGGCCCACCGCATCTACCTGGGGCAGGGCATCTATGCCGAGATCACGCTGCGGTTCCGGGGCGGGCGGTTCCAGCCGGTCGAGACCACTTACCCCGATTATCGGACCGCCGCGTACATCGAGTTCTTCGCCGCGGTGCGGAGCCGGCATATGAGCACCCGCGGCGAACCGGGCTGAGGGGCCATTTGAGCGGGGGGACGGCCGGATTGGGCGGTGCGTTTTTTGGCCCGTCTGGAATTAGTTTGAGAAAAAAGGGAAAAAGATCGTTTTTTTGGTTGCATCGCGTTCTGGATTGTGCTATAAATATCTCTGGTCAAGGGGCGAGCGCCTTTGCGGGCGGTCGTCCGAATTGTTCTTTGACAACGGAATAGTGGAAAGTGGCAATTCGCTGCGCTCGTAGCAGGGCCGGTTCAAACCGGTTCTGTCAGCGAGCCGAGGAATTGTTGTGGTCAAGCTACTCAAGGTACACGGTGGATGCCTAGGTGCCAGGAGCCGACGAAGGACGTAGCAAGTTGCGATAAGCCCCGGGAAGCCGC
>PUPC01000062.1 GCA_003553185.1 Planctomycetota bacterium
ATTATTCCAGGGCCGCCAGACGACACAGGCCGCCCCTTCACATACGGCGGGCCGACCCGCCGAAAAGCTCGCCGCCCACGCGGCGGTGAGCCGACTGTGCCGCTTCCTTGTCCACATCAGTTCCCCGCCATAATGACCACAACCCACACCGAGCCGTATCCCAAGTGCCTGTGTTTCGTGTTTTTGGCGAACCCGAACCCGAGATGCGAGGCCGCGGTGCGGACCAGAGCGTCCGCCTCCGCCAACTGCATCGGGTCCCAGAGGATGACCCGCGCCGTGCTCAGCCGTCGGTACTGGAGTCCCGCCGCCCGGACCTTCGCCGGCAGGTCAAGCGGGACCTGCTCGCCCGCCTCAGCCAGTTCGGCGGCGTGTGCTGCAGCGATCTTGTCCAGCCCGCCGCTCGCCCGGCAGGCCGGCTGGTTCTGTTCTGCACGCGCCTCGTTCAGTTTCTCGAGCAGCTCGGCCCCGGCCCGTTCGATATCGATCTCCGGAGCGGGCAAGGCGAACACCTGGGTGATGACGTACTGGTCGGTATCATTCTTGACGACGCCGATTCCGCAGTGGGTGAGGTTCGGATCGAGGATCGCCGCGCGGTGGCTCGGGCTGTTCATCAGGTCGGCTTGTGCCCGCTGGAGCGACCTGTTTCTGGCGATGTTTTCGGCCGCCGTCTGGACTCGGACCTCCGCTTCCCACAGTCGGTCTTTGACCATCCCGGTGGTTGGTGACCGGTGGGCGAAGAAATTATTCTGCTGCATGTCCCGGCTGTGTGCCCGGGCGACGTCGGCCAGGCAGTCGTGCTGCTCCAGCGGCCCGAGGCCGTGCTCGGCACGGTCCTCGTTGACCATCTCCAGCATCTTCTCTTCGAGCTGCGGAAAAGGCACGTCGTCGTCGGCGAGGGCCGGAACGCTCCAGAAGAGGGCAACGATAAACAGGACCGCTGTGAGCGGGGGGGGGCACAGACGCAGAGGACGAACAGTATCCGTTGATCTACCCATAAGAATGATGTTACCCCCATCCCCCGGCACTGTCAAATGCGAGCCCGCACGGTTCCACACCGTCAGCCGTTATGTTCCCTCGAGCACGGTCTCGTATTTTCGGATGAGGGTCTGGTCGCCGCTGGTGACGAGCCGTGCGCGAGCGTCGGCCTGAGCGGCCGCCCGGGTGATGAAGTGTTTCGCCGTGATCTGCTTCTTCTCCTTCACCACCGCCTGTTCGAGCAAGAGATGGCCGATCCAGGCGTCCACGGCGATCTCGACGATCCGCCGTGCGTGCAGGTCGGTGTATTCGCGGCTGTTTTTCTTCTTCACAAACGCGACGCATTTGTCCAACCGGTCGAGTATCCGGCCGAGCTGCTTGCCCAGGGTGCCCAGCGGGCGGTCGTATTCGCGCCGGCGCATCTCCTCGAAATACGGGGCGAGGTCGCCGGAAAGGATGCATCCGATGGCGGCGACCACCTGCAACTGGGTGGTCCCCTCGTAGATGTTGGTGATGCGGGCGTCGCGGAAGTACCGCTCGACGGGGTAGTCGCGCATGTAGCCGGAGCCGCCGTGCACCTGGATCGCGTCGGACGTGACCTCGTTCACGATCTCGCAGGCGTAGAACTTGGACATCGGGGTGAGGGCCTTTGCCAGTTTCGCGTACTCCCGCTGGGTGGTGCGGGCCTCCCGATATTCCGGGTCGCTCCGGTCCATCTGTTCCACCCGCTGTCCGTAGCATTTCTCCAGATCGACCACCCGTCCCGTCTCGCAGAGGAGCGCCCGGCAGCCCTCGATCTTCGTCTGCATGTCGGCGAGTATCTCGTAGACAGCGGGGAACCGGAGGATGGGACGCCCGAACTGCTCGCGGCTGTGTGCGAAGTCGAGGGCGGCTCGGTACGCGGCCTCGGCGATGCCGAGCGCCTGGGCGGCGATGGCCAGCCGGGCACCGTTCATCAGGGCCATCACGTAGGTGGTCAGCCCCCGCTTGCGGCGGCCGATGAGCTTGGCCGGGGCGTTGGTAAACTGGATTTCGCAGGTCGGCGAGCCGTGGATGCCGAGCTTCTCCTCGATGCGCCGGACGCGGACGCCCTCGCCTTTCTCGACGAGGAACAGGGAGAGTCCGCGGCCGTCCCGGCTGCCCGGCTCCGATCGGGCGAGGACGAGGAGCACGTCGCCGCAGCCGTTGGTGATGAACCGCTTGACGCCGTTAATCCGCCAGGTGCCCGCCTCGTCGCCGTTCTCCTCCGGCTGGGCGGACGTCGCCACGGCCTGGAGGTCGCTGCCGGCGTCGGGCTCGGTGAGGACCATTGCCCCGGTCACGCTGCCTTCGGCGAACTGGGGCAGGTAGGCGTCCTTCAAGGCGTCGTCGGCGAAGTCGTGGATGGTCTCGGCGATGTCCTGCAGCCCGAAGATGGTCATCAGTGCGGCGTCGGCCCGGGAGACCATCTCGATCGCCATCGCGTAGGTGACGGTGGGCATGTTCAGCCCGCCGTACCGTCGGGGGAGGGTGAAGCCCATCAGGTCGGCGTCGGCGAGCCGGCCGAGCGCCTCGGCGGTCCCGCGCGGGTAGTGGACCTCGCCGTTCTCGTACCGGGCCTCTTCGAGGTCGACGTCCTCGGCCCTCGGCTCGATGAAGTTCGCGCTCAAGTCGCCGACGAGCGAGAGCACTCGGCGGTAGTTGTCGCGGGCGTCTTCGTGGTCGTGGGGTGCGTAGTCATAGTCGTCCGCCTCGGCGAACTCGTTCTCCTTCAGATCGATGATCTTCCGCAGGTCGAGCCGGTCGAAGTTGAATTTCAGGTCTTCGTTGTCCTCGAAGAAATTGGGCATTCGTTTCCTCTCAGGCCTTCGATTTATAGGCGTGGATCAGTTTCGGGATGATCTCGTTCAGGTCGCCGACAATGGCGTAGTGGGCGATCTGGAAGATAGGCGCGTCCGGATCGTTGTTGATGGCGATGATGGTGCCCGCTTCCTGCATCCCCGCCCGGTGCTGGACCTGGCCCGAGATGCCGCAGGCGATGTAGAGCTTGGGACGGACCGTGGTGCCGGTCTGGCCCACCTGGTGGTCGCGGTCGATGTATCCTCCGTCTACGGCTGCCCGCGACGCGCCGACTTCGCCGCCGAGCGCGTCGGCCAGCTCGCGAATGAGCTTGAAGTTGTCGGCACTGCCCACCCCGGCCCCACCGGACACGATCACCTGGGCGGACTTGAGGTTGACGGCCTTCTCTTCCGTCACCCGGTCGATTACCCGGGCGACCATCTCTTCGTCGGTCAGCGTCGGCTCTACCTCGACGACCTCGCCGGTCCGCGACTCGTCCGGGTCGAGCAGGGGGAACACCCCTTCCCGGACGGTCGCCATCTGCGGGCGATGGTCGGGCGAGACGATGGTGGCGATGATGCTCGCCCCGAACGCCGGGCGGATCTGGTACAGCAGGTTCTTATAATCGGTCCCCGTCCGGGTGTCGGTATAGTCGCCGATCTTCAGGTCGGTGCAATCGGCGGTGAGGCCGCACTGCAGGTCGGACGCGACGCGCGGTGCGAGGTCGCGGCCGAGCATGGTGGCCCCGAACAGCACGATTTCGGGCCGCTTCTCGCGGGCCAGATCGGCGATCGCCCGGGCGTAGGGGAGGGTGGTGTACGTGGCCAGCCGCTCGTCGTTGATGGTATAGACCGTCTCGGCACCGTGGGCGATGAGCGGGTCGGCGAGGGGGGCGACGTCCGCCCCGGCGATGACCGCGGCCGTCGTGCCGCCGATCTGCTCGGCCAGTTCGGCCGCCTTGCCCAGCAGCTCGAGTCCCACGTCGTGCAGGGTCCCGTCATCCTGTTCGGCGACCACCCACACCGCCTTGTTGGTATCCTCCGTCATTCCGTCTCCGTGTCTTCTCGTCTTGTGGTCAGGTTCGGCGGTTCAGCCGAGCACGTGGTCTTCCGCCAGCTCGTGTATGAGCTCGGCAAGCCCCTGTTCGGTCGGCTCGACCCGCTTATGTTCCGTTTTCTTCAGGACCGCGGGCTCGATCTTCATCACCCGGGTGGGCGAGCCGTCGTAGCCGGTCCGCTCCATGTCGGCGGCGATGGCCTGTCCGTCCCATTCGTGGATGAGCAGGTCCTTCTGGGCCAGCGCGTACTCGATCTCGCCCAGCTTCCGGGCGAGGTCGTCCTCGGGCAGGCCGCCGTCGGGATCAACTTGGGAGGCGAGCTCCCACGGGGCTCTCGCCCGCTTGTACTTCATAATCAGTTTCGCCCTGGGCGGCCGCGGTTCGTTCGCCTGGTCGGGCACGGTCATGAGCAGGGGGAGCCGACATTCGAGCACCTCGAAGCCGCCCTGGATCATCCGCTTGACCCGGGCGGTCCGGTCGGCCAGATCGAGCACCTCGGTCACGTATGTGGCCTGCCCGATGCCCAGCCGGCCGGCGAGCTGGGGGCCGATCTGGGCGGTGTCCCCGTCGATCGCCTGTCGCCCGCAGAGTATGATGTCCGCCCCGCCGGTTCGTTCGACAGCCCGGCCGATGGTGTACGAGGTGGCGAGTGTGTCGGCGACGGCGAACCCGCGGTCGGTGAGCAGGACGACGTCGTCGGCGCCCATCTCGAGCGACTCGCGGAGAATCTCGGCGGCTCGGGGCGGCCCCATTGTGATGACGGTCACCTTGCCGCCGTACCGGTCGCGCAGCTCGAGGGCCATCTCGAGGGCGTTCTTGTCTTCCGGGTTGAAAATGGCGGGCAGGGCGCTGCGGTTGAGCGTGCCGTCCGCTTTCATCGCGTCCCCGCTTATCTCGCGAGTGTCCGGCACCTGCTTGGCGCAAACAACGATCTTGTAGCCCATGCACTCCTCATTCTGATATTCGGTTTTCCAGCGAGTTTATGCGAACGGCGAGTTTAGCAGATAGCCCGTTCCCAGTCAACTTTAGCGGGCGGTTCAAACCGGAGTGAGCAGGGACACTCCTCCCCGAATGAAAATGGCGGTCGTCCGGCGATGGGATGGCGTTGGCGTCGGGAGTTCTCAGCGGTGTCGGCCCATCACCTGTGGCTCGCCGGCAGGCGTTCGGGCAATGGCGGCGGCCCGGTGGTCGAGTTCTCTCTGTCGGCCTGGTCCATATTCCGCTCGGTTCTGGCTATAGGGGTTCGAACAGTCGGTCGGGATGCATCAGTCCAGAGTGGAAGCGGCGGGCGCCGAGCCATCGCGGATCGCGACGAACATGGCGCCCGCCTGTACAGGTTCCCGCATCGCCCCGGAGCTTACTGCAGAAGCTCGCGGAGTTCCGCAGCGGGCATCATCCTCGCCTCACCGCCGGCGAACAGGACCCCCACGGTGTCGGGCGAATCTTCGAGCGACTCGTGAACGAGTACCGTATCGGGGTCAAGCTGCCCCAGGCGCTCGCCTGGCTTGCGATAGACCAGGTTGTGTGTGTCCTGCTCGAGTTGCTCGCTTAAGTCTGTATCCCATATCAATTCGGCCAACGCCGCCAGGTCCGGGGGCAGGGCGTCATCGTGCATGTTCGCGTATGTACGAAAGCCGTGCCCCATATAGTGGAACCTCTGCAGCCGGTGCATCTGCCGGGCCTTTTCCTGGGCCGAAATCATCTCCGATACGATCTGGGCTGCCAGGTCGCCGCCCTTCGGCTTGATCGTGACGACATTGGCGGTCCGCTCGATGGAAATGTGCTCATCAACCGCCTCGATATCTTCGTATTCAACTGCCTGTATCATTTCCCCCGCTGACTCTGCATCGTTGAACGTAATCGTCAGGAGCCCGTCCCCGTCGCCGGAGAGATCGAGCCAGCCGCTGGCGCTCTTCACCGGTATGGGCAGGGCCACCGCCTCGGCTGACACCACGATCCAGAGCCCGGCCGCTCCCCGAACGTCTTCCATCGCGGCCCGGAGTTGCGCATGGTCGCCGGTGCCGAGGTTCCGGACATATTCGTCGGTCAGCAGGTCCTGCGTACCGAAAAGCATCACGCCCGCCGGCACGTCGTCCGCTTCCTCACCGTAGATCAGGAGCGGCTCTGAGCCGTTTTCAAACTCAAAGTCACCTTCAAATTCAAAGTCATCGTCGTCGAAACCCTCTTCCTCCGGCATCGTGTACCGGCCATTGCCCAGGTTCGTCAACTCCACGTCCTCGTGCATCTCACCGGATGCCTCGCCCAGTTGGACCAGTTCGGCCGGGGTGATCTGGCCTCTCACGACGCCGACCGCACCGACGGGTATGAACCCCGAGGCCGGAACCAGGAATATCTCGATGGAGCTGACGCGACCGCCCAGCTCCTCGATCAGGTCGAGCGGGACGTCGTCCAGTTCCGCCCCCTGTTTCTTCATTTCGGCGATGATCGGGCTCATCAGCCGGTCCGGGCTGATGTGAATGATGCCGAACGCATTCGGCGGGGCGAACTCCAGGGCGGCGGCTGGATCAGTGGGCGCAGCGGCCTCGCCACATCCCGAACTGAGAAGCCCGACCGTCAGGGCTGCAATTGCGAACACGGCCGCGACCGACATACGGACCCCCATCTGCTCTCTCTTCGACATCTCTCTGTCCTCCAAAGGAATACGGGATAATGACCCAATGATGCAAAGAATACATCCGCACCCCATGATTGTCAAGCTTTTTTCCGCAAAAGGCACGGGCAATTCAAGTGGCCAATTGAGAGCAGGATATATCTCTTCAAGTCGCTGTGAGTGTCCTGTTGCAGAGCGTCGAGGGCCGTCCCCGTCAATACGAACTGGGCGACTCTCGCACCGTGATGGCCCCGCAAGGACCACCCCTTGCCCGGCCAGGGAGAGGGACTTGGAGACGGTTGGACCTCGAATCGGAGCGCGGGCGAGATATTATCTGTTATACTGGGGCCATGAAGACAACGGAGCAAGATAAGGGCGGCCTGGCCGACCCACTGCTCGCCTGGTACGACAAGCATAAACGCGATCTCCCCTGGCGGCGGCGGAAGACGCCGTACCGCGTCTGGCTGGCGGAGACAATGCTGCAACAGACTCGGGTCGAGACGGTCGTCCCCTACTACCGGCGGTTCCTGCGGCGGTTCCCGTCGATGGCGGCGCTCGCCCGGGCGTCACTCGACGACGTGCTCGAACTGTGGGCCGGGCTGGGCTATTACTCGCGGGCGCGGAACCTGCACGCGGCCGCCCGGGAGGTCGTGAACCGTTGGCACGGGCGGGTCCCGAAGGACCGTCGGACGTTCCTCGAATTGCCGGGCGTCGGCCCGTACACGGCGGGCGCCGTGCTGAGCATCGCATACGACCTGCCGGAGCCGATCGTCGATGGGAACGTGACGCGGGTGCTCTGCCGGGTGTACGCGATCGAGGGCGACGCGAAGTCGGCAG
>PUPC01000091.1 GCA_003553185.1 Planctomycetota bacterium
GACATCCCCGGAGCCAATGAGCTCGAATATGCGGTTACTGAACCGCTCACCGAAACAACACACTACCGCAGGCTGGCAACCAACGAATGTGGTACGGTAGAGTCGAACGTGATAACCGTTACCCTCTATGACGAAATGGACGGCGGCGAAATTGCCGAAGACCAGGAAATATGCTATGGCGAAATACCCGAGCCGTTCACTAACGTTACTTCTCCCTCGGGAGGGTACGGAGAATGGACTTACCAGTGGCAATACATGGTGGATGGAGGATCATGGACCGATATACCGGGAGCTAACGGGCTCGAATATGCGGTTACTGTACCGCTCACCGAAACAACACACTTCCGCCGGCTGGCAACCAACGAATGTGGTACGGCAGAGTCGAACGTGATAACGGTTACCGTTTATGACGAAATGGACGGCGGTGAAATTGCCGAAGACCAGGAAATATGCTATGAAGAAATACCAGAACCGTTCACTAACGTCACCTCCCCTTCGGGCGGTTATGGCGAGTGGACTTACCAGTGGCAATACATGGTAGACGGAGGATCATGGACAGACATCCCCGGAGCCAATGAGCTCGAATATGCGGTTACTGATCCGCTCACCGAAACAACACACTACCGCAGGCTGGCAACCAACGAATGTGGTACGGTAGAATCAAACATAATAACGGTTAGCGTTTATGGTGATATGGACGGCGGAGAAATTGCCGAAGACCAAACCATATGCCACGGCGCTATACCCGAGCCGTTCACAAACGTCACCTCCCCTTCAGGCGGCTATGGCGAGTGGACTTACCAGTGGCAATACATGGTGGACGGAGGATCATGGACAGACATCCCCGGAGCCAATGAGCTCGAATATGCGGTTACAGAACCCATCACCGAAACAACACACTACCGCAGGCTGGCAACCAACGAATGTGGTACGGTAGAGTCGAACGTGATAACCGTCACCCTTTATGACGAAATGGACGGCGGAGAAATTGCCGAAGACCAGGAATTATGCTATGGCGAAATACCAGAACCGTTCACAAACGTCACCTCCCCTTCGGGCGGCTATGGCGAGTGGACTTACCAGTGGCAATATATGGTGGACGGCGGAGAGTGGACCGATATTCCCGGAGCCAATGAGCTCGAATATGCGGTTACAGAACCGCTCACCGAAACAACACACTACCGCAGGATGGCAACCAACGAATGTGGTACGGTAGAGTCGAACGTGATAACCGTCACCCTGTATGGTGAAATGGACGGCGGAGAAATTGCCGAAGACCAGGACTTATGCCATGAAGCCATACCTGAGCCCTTTACAAACGTTACTTCACCTTCAGGTGGCTACGGAGAGTGGACTTACCAGTGGCAATACATGGTGGATGGAGGAGAGTGGACAGATATACCGGGAGCTAATGAACTCGAATATGCGGTTACAGAACCCCTCACCGAAACAACACACTACCGCAGGCTGGCAACCAACGAATGTGGCACTGCTCCTTCTAACGTTATAACCGTAACGATACATGATGAAATGGACGGCGGAGAAATTGCCGAAGACCAGGACTTATGCCATGAAGCTATACCAGAACCTTTCACAAACGTTACTTCTCCCTCGGGAGGGTACGGAGAATGGACTTACCAATGGCAATACATGGTAGACGGAGGATCATGGACAGACATTCCCGGAGCTAATGAACTCGAATATGCGGTTACAGAACCCCTCAGCGAAACAACACACTACCGCAGGCTGGCAACCAACGAATGTGGTACGGTAGAGTCAAACGTGATAACTGTCACCGTTCATGATGAAATGGACGGAGGAGAAATTGCAGAAGACCAGACCATATGCCACGGCGCTATACCCGAACCTTTCACTAATGTTACCTCTCCCTCGGGGGGGTACGGAGAATGGACTTACCAGTGGCAATACATGGTGGATGGCGGAGAGTGGACCGACATTCCCGGAGCTAATGAACTCGAATATGCGGTTACAGAACCCATCACCGAAACAACACACTACCGCAGGCTGGCAACCAATGAATGTGGTACGGCAGAGTCGAACGTGATAACCGTAACCATATATGGTGAAATGGACGGCGGCGAGATTGCCGAAGACCAGGACTTATGCCATGAAGAAATACCTGAGCCTTTCACAAACGTTACTTCACCTTCAGGTGGTTACGGGGAGTGGACTTACCAGTGGCAATACATGGTGGACGGCGGAGAGTGGACAGACATCCCCGGAGCTAATGAACTCGAATATGCGGTTACAGAACCCCTCAGCGAAACAACACATTACCGCAGGCTGGCAACCAACGAATGTGGCACTGCTCCTTCTAACGTGATAACCGTAACTGTTTATGATGAAATGGACGGCGGAGAAATTGCCGAAAGCCAGGAAATATGCTATGGCGCAATACCTGAACCCTTCACAAACGTTATTTCTCCCTCGGGAGGGTATGGTGAATGGACCTACCAGTGGCAATACATGGTAGAAGGCGGAGAGTGGACCGATATTCCCGGAGCTAATGAACTCGAATATGCGGTTACAGAACCCATCAACGAAATAACACACTTCCGCCGGCTGGCAACCAACGAATGTGGTACGGCAGAATCAAACATCATTACTGTAAACGTTTCAGAGGAAATAACAGTGGAAGTATATACAACTCCCGTTACATGCTATGGCGGTGAAGACGGAACTGCAGAGGCAACCGTCAGCGGAGGCACTGAACCCTATTATTATATCTGGGAAGATGATGAAGGCAATATTATCGCTGAAGGTGAAGGCCTTAACTTTATTGATGGTTTGGCTGCCGGAAACTATTTCCTATTGGTAATTGATGATATAAGCTGTACCGGAACCGAATCTTTCACAGTCACAGAACCACCAGAACTTTTGATTGAAGTAACTACCAATGACCCAACATCTGGAACGGCAAACGATGGTTCAATTGAAGTCGAAATAATACAGGAAACTTTCGCTAATTACGATTATAATTTGTATATCTGGGATGATGAATTGGAAGATTGGGAGTTGCTCTACAGTGTGAACATCCCGGATCTTACTTATACTTTTGAAAATCTTGGCGTTGGAGATTACAAAATAGAAGTTATAGACGCTAACGGTTGTATTACAGAAGAGTATGTCACTCTATCGGTCGCTGAAATTCTTATTGAATCAACGGATGTGAGCTGCTACGGATATTGTGATGGCACGATAACTATCGTGATAACAGGCATGACAGTGGCAAACATAGAATGGTATAAAGATGGAGAACCTTATGATATGGAAGAACATCTTGATCCTGAAAAAGACTATCATTATATTGACCTGTGCGCCGGTTTTTATGAAGCTTATATAGAAGATGAACATGGCAATCAGGAATATGTTTATACTACAATATCCGAACCTGATCCAATAGTTATAGATTTAACATCTATATATTACACACCGCTAATATGTTTTGGTGCAGAAGACGGTGAAATTTCGGTTGAAGCTTCCGGTGGAACGGGAGATCTTTATTACACGTTATGGCTTGACGGTGAGCTTGTTGCAGGTCCGCAAACCAACGACGGATCGTTTACCGGGCTTAAGGCAGGCACTTATATCGTTGAAGTCACTGATGATAATGAATGCGGACCCGAGGCTTCACCACCGATGACAATTGAAGAACTCCCCGACACCTTTGCAGGTGATGATATCAGTATTTGTTACGGCGATACAATACAGTTAGGACCAAAAGATTCCATACCGGGTATGATATATGAATGGACAAGCGATCCTGAGGATACATCAATAAGCGATCCTAACATTCATAACCCATGGGTATCTCCGGAAGTAACAACAACATATACTTTATGGGAAGAATATCCACCAATGGGATGTTTCAACTCCGATGATGTTGTGGTTACTGTGGTTGGTGGTCATTTCGGGGAAGAAGAATTTGAAATTTGTGAGAATGACACTCTTATAATCGGTAAAGACAGTATTCCGGGGCATGAATATGAATGGTTTTCGAGCAATCCGGATGAAGATATTGAGGATACCACATCGTATATTGAAGTAAGTCCTGTAATAACTACAACATATACGTTGCATGAATACATTCCCGGCACTTCAGGTCCCGGAGGTGAAGAATGCCATAATGAATATGATTTTATAGTTGAAGTGCATCCTTTGCCAAAAGCTGATGCCGGCACAGACCATGATATTTGTCTCGGCGACACTATTCAAATAGGCGGTGATTACAGCGAGCCATTACCTGCCAACACATACTTCTGGACCAGCAACCCGGAAAATGCATATATTTCCGATCCTGAAGTGGCAAACCCGCTGGTAAGCCCCACAGTTACAACAACATTCACTTTTACCGAAACATACCTTGAAACAGGCTGTGTAAATTCAAATGATATTGTGGTATATGTATTCCCTGATATGGAAGCTGAAGCAGACAATTACGGCCCGTATTGAGAAGGTGACGCCATCGAGCTGTTTGTAATACCACATGGTATGATGGATTATAGCTGGAAAGGCCCCGACGGATGGACATCATCAATGCAAAACCCGGTTCGCGAAAATTCAACCAAAGATATGGCAGGTCTTTATGAGGTTGAAATAGCGGGAGAATTCGGAGAAAGCAACGTGGTTTGCTACTTATCCGCTGAAACATATGTGGAAGTTTTTGAATCTCCTGAACCTTTGGTCGCCGATGATTACCTGTTTTGCAACCCGGAAGAGCTTGTTGAACCTGTTCCGATAGGCGGAGAACCCATTGAAGGATATACTTACTATTGGGAGTCGGAACCCAAAGATGAGGATCTTATTATTGATATAGCCAATCCTTATGTTAAGCCTGATACAACAACAATTTACACACTAACGGTAACTAACATCTGGGGCTGCAGCAGCTCCGAATCCGTAAAAGTCGAAATTTCGGACTTTCTGATGTCAAAACTTAACGATCCTCATCTGTGTGAATATGAAGATTATGTACATTTAGGCGAACACATTGAAATAACAGGCGGAAAACCTCCATACACATATACATGGACAGATATTCAAGGAAATGTCTTCTCCAATGAAGCAAACCCCTTGGTTTCAAGACCTTTGGATCCATATCTGCCCTATGTTATATTTACTGCTGGAGACCAGCAGGAGTGTTTTTTCACTGAAAATGTGTTTATAAAAGACATTGAAACACCGGTTGTTCATCTGGAAGCTGAGCCCTCCGACGTTGTGGTGCCGGGACAAATAATTACTTTTACGGCAACACCGGATAATTATCACAGATATGACTTTTATATTGATGAAGAACTCAGGCAATCCGGTCCTGACAACATCTATCAAACAGACCAAATTGAAAGCGAGCATGAAGTAAAAGTAATAGCCTCTTATTACGGATGTGAAGGAGAATCAAATATTATCGTAGTGCATCTTCAAATATTTGATCTTCCTAATGCTTTCATTCCCGATGAAGCAGCATTTGATCTCAACAGAAGATTTGGAAATTACGGTATCGGAACCTATGGTGATCAAAAGGATACAAAGGTCATATTGGATGGTGTTAATTTACACCTTACAGTATTTAACCGGTGGGGGCAAAAACTTTATGAAGGTTACGACGGATGGGACGGAACTTACAGGGGAAGAAGAGTAGCACCGGGAACCTACTTTTATATTGCTACTTATCATTCATTTGACAGAAAAGTAGAAATAAAAGGTTCGGTAACTGTCATAATACCGGGTAACTAATATAAGAATATCGTCAGTACTATAAACATTTAAAACAATTAAGATCTGATATTCAAAAAAATCAACAGGGTAATAAACAAAGAATGAAGAAAGCAGTAACAATATTTATTGGAATAATAATCATAAACACGATTGCTTTTGGTCAGACCAGGACAGAACAAAGGATTGAGGTAGGCGATGATCTCTTTGAGCAACGTCAATATGATGAAGCTATTGATGTTTATGAAAGGATATTGCGACGGGAAGAATCACCGCAAATAAGACGTGAAATATCTTTTATGATGGGTGAAGCCTACCGCAGAATGCTAAATTACGAGCAAGCAAAGCAATGGTACACGAAAGCCAAAAATCTAGGCTATGACGATCCGCCGGTATATCTACACCTTAGCGAAATGACATTGGGTTTGGAAGAGTTTGACAAGTCTATTTATTATGCCAAAAGATTTCTGGAATACGAGCCAGAAAATGACAGGGGATTAAAAATGCTTGAATCGGCAAAATATTCAAAAGAACATTATGACAGGGAGACCATTTTTGAAGTGAGCCTTGAAAGACAATTAAGCAGTGTTGGTGGAGAATGGGGAGTGGCTTACCTTGAAAATTATCCGATATTTCATGATGATCCTGTCAAATTCGATGAACAGTTTGATATTGAAATACGATTATTCAACAATAATATCATTTATTGGGCATTACGTTCGGAAACCCCCAAGGAAAGAATCATTTTTTCTTCAACAAAAGTTCGCGACGAAGAAGGCATGATCGTAGCCGAACATGGTTTTTCAAATATTTACCAGACATTATATGATCGTCAGGCAGTCGACTGGCATGCTCCCTCCCCGGTTAAAGGTGGCATCAATTCAGATTATTACGATGGCTTTTTATCATTTGACAAAAATAATAAAATAGGTTATTTTATGAATTGCGGGGGGTTCAGGGGTGAACGAGAAACATGCGACATATACTGGTCAGAATATGATCCCAGAACTGATATATGGGGTAAAGCTATATTGTTTGATTATAATTCAGATGAATATAATATAGGATATCCCTCAATAAATGATGAGGGCAATGTGCTTTATTTTGCTTCCGACAATCCTGAGGGTTACGGTTTATACGACCTTTATAAAATACACAAAAATGATGACGGAAGCTGGGGAGAACCCGTTAATCTCGGGCCCGAAATTAATACCGAATGGAACGATGCCTATCCTTTCATTGCCGGCAACGTTTTATATTTTTCATCCTTTGGGCATCCCGGCATGGGTGGTTTTGACATCTTCTATTCAATTATTGACGAAGATGGTAATTATACAACCCCTCAGAATATGGGAGCTCCTATTAACAGCAGCGCAGATGATTTTGGGTTTATCATAAACGAAGATTATTCAAAGGGTTTCTTTAGCTCCAATCGCCCGGGAGGTTCCGGCAATGACGATTTATACTCTTTCAGGGTAGTTTCTAAAATTATAACTCTTAAA
>PUPC01000284.1 GCA_003553185.1 Planctomycetota bacterium
CGAGCTCGAACAAAGAATTCCAGAGCTTGCAGCGCGAAATCCTCGCCAAGGAGGCGGAGAACACCCGCCTCGAAGACGAAGTCATCAGCCAGATGCAGACCCTCGACCGCGAGAAGGAAGAACGAGACCGACTGGCCGCACAAGTCGAGCAGGCCGAAAAAGAAGTGTCCGAGAAACGCAAAGAGCTGGAAAAGGAACTGAAGAAGGCACAGGCCGAGGTCGCCAAACTCCACAAGAAACGCGACGAGGCGGCAAAACCCGTCGCCAGGGAGATTCTCGCCAAATACGAGCGGCTGATCGGACGGCGCGGCCAGACCGCCATGGTGCCCGCAATCCAGGGCGCCTGCCAGGGATGCTTCATGAAGCTCCGACCGGAGACCATGGCCCAACTCCGAAGAGGGTCCGACCTGGTCACCTGCCATTCGTGTGGACGAATTCTATACCTCGATAGCGACGATTGACCCCCCGACCACGGAGAGCCCATGACCCGAATCACCACCGACACCGTCGAACAGGTCGCAGACCTGTCAAAACTCATCCTGTCCGACGAGGAACTCGCCGGCTTCCAGGAACAGCTTGACAAGATCATCGGCTACTTCGAGGTGCTTAACTCGCTCGACACCACAGGCGTCGAGCCACTCGCCCATCCACTCGACCTGCGAAATGTCTTTCGCCAGGATACTGTCGAGGACTCCGCCTCTCGCAAAGACGCCCTGGCAAACGCACCCGACAAGACGGACGAGGCGTACAAAGTGCCCGTGGTCATCGAGTCTTCTTAGAACCGCTATGACCCACAGGAACGAAACCGACTACCAACAGCTTGCGGGGCGATATGCCTGACCTGATCGAACTCAGCGCCGGTGACCTGCACCGGAAACTCGTGGCCGGCGACGTGACCGCTCGGCAGATCGTCGAGCATTTCCTCGACCGGATCGAACAGATCGACGGGCGGATCGGAGCGTTCAACACGGTGACGGCCGAGGCCGCACTCGACAAGGCCGCCGACATCGACGCCCGACTCGACAAGGGCGAGACCGTCGGCCCGCTGGCCGGCGTACCAATCGCCCTCAAGGACAACCTGTGCACACGGGGCGTGCCCACCACCTGCTCGTCCAAGATCCTCGAGCACTTCGTGCCGCCGTACGACGCGACCGTCGTCGAGCGGCTCGATCTCGCCGACGCCGTGCTCCTCGGCAAGACGAACCTCGACGAGTTCGCCATGGGTTCGACGACGGAGAGCTCGGCGTTCGCTCCGTCCGCCAACCCGTGGGACCTGTCGCGGGTGCCCGGGGGCTCCAGCGGCGGCTCGGCGGCCGCCGTGGCCGCGGACCTGGCCCCCCTCGCCCTGGGCTCGGATACCGGCGGGTCCATCCGTCAGCCGGCATCGTTCTGCGGCGTGACCGGCCTGAAACCGACCTACGGGCGAGTGTCGCGGTACGGCCTCATCGCCTACGCCTCGTCACTCGACCAGATCGGCACGTTCTCGAGAGACCCGCGCGACGCGGCGCTCCTGCTCGAGGTGATCGCCGGGCACGACCCCCGCGATTCGACATCGGCCCGGGAGCCGGTACCCGACTACGCCACCGAACTGGAGAAAGAGGTCGCCGGGATGAAAATCGGGCTGCCCCGCGAGTACCTGGCCGAGGGCATCGCACTCGACGTCGAGGCCGCGGTCCGGGCGGCGGCCGACGCCTATCAGGGCCTCGGGGCCGAGGTGGTCGACATCTCGCTCCCCCACACAGAATACGCGGTGGCCACCTACTACATCATCGGGACGGCCGAGGCGAGCAGCAACCTCGCACGGTTCGACGGCATCCACTACGGCCGGCGGGCCGACGGGAAGATGAACGTCGATGAACTCTACTCCCGGTCGCGGTCCGAGGGGCTGGGGGACGAGGTCAAGCGCCGCATTATGCTCGGCACCTTTGCTCTCAGCGCCGGCTACTACGACGCCTACTACCTCAAGGCGCTCAAGGTCCGACGCCTGATCAAGAAGGATTTCGACGACGCCCTGGCGGGGGTCGATTGCATCCTCGCACCGGTCGCCCCCACCGTCGCCTACAAACAGGGCGAGATGATCGACGACCCGCTTTCCCTGTATCTGGCCGACATCTACACCAGTGCCACCAACCTGGCGGGCCTTCCGGCGATCGCATTCAACGCGGGGACCGGCGAGGGCGGGCTCCCGATCGGCGTCCAACTCATGGGCCGGCCGTTCGAGGAATCGGGCCTCCTCCGACTCGCACACGCCTTCCGACAAGCCACCGACCACCATCTGGCAAGGCCGAACCTGACCGAAGACTGAGGACTCGAATGCAGTACGAAACGGTGATCGGGCTGGAGACACACGCCCAGTTCCATACGCGCAGCAAGATGTTCTGCGGCTGCAAGACCGACTTCGGCGCCCCGCCGAACACCCAGACCTGCCCCGTCTGCCAGGGGCTGCCCGGCACCCTGCCGGTGGTCAACCGCTACGCCGTCGAGCTCGGCCTCCGGGCGGCGCTCGCACTTCGGTGCCACATCGCCCCGGTCACCCAGTTCGACCGCAAGAACTATTTCTACCCCGACCTGCCCAAGAACTACCAGGTCTCGCAGAACTACCACAACCTGGGCGTTGACGGACGGCTCGAGATCGAGGTGGACGGCCAGGCCCGCGAGGTCGGCATCTGGAACGTACACCTCGAGGAGGACGCCGGCAAGCTCGAACACCCCGAGGACACCGGGGCGAACTACACCGCCATCGACCTCAACCGGGCGGGAACGCCGCTCCTCGAAATCGTATCTGCACCGGACATGCGGTCGGCCGGCGAGGCGAACGCCTACATGAACGAGCTGGCCGCGATCCTCCGCCACCTCGATATCTCCGACTGCAAGATGCAGGAGGGCTCGCTCCGCTTCGAGGCAGGCATCAGCGTCCGGCCGGTCGGCGGCGAGAAGTTCGGCAACCGCGTCGAGGTCAAGAACCTCAACTCGATGAGCGCCGTGGTCAAGGCCATCGAGCACGAGCGGGAACGCCAGGTCGCCGTGCTCGAATCCGGCGGGACCGTCCCCTCCCAGACGATGCTCTGGGACGTACAGCGGGAAGTCACCGAGCCGATGCGGAGCAAGGAGGAGGCGAAGGACTACCGCTACTTCCCCGAGCCGGACCTCGTGCCCATCGAGATCAGCCCCGAATGGCTGGACCAGGTCCGCGAACAGATGAGCGAACTGCCCGCCGCACGACGCAAGCGGTTCATCGCCGAGCTCGACCTGCCGCCCTACGATGCGGGCGTCATCGTCGAGCAGAAGCCCATCGCCGACTACTTCGAACAGACCGTCGAGCAGGGCGTCGAGCCCAAGACCGCCGCCAACTGGATCATGGGCGAGGTGATGCGGGTGCTCAACGAGCGGCTGTGCGAGATCGACGACCTGCCCGTCTCGCCCCCGATGCTCGCCGAACTGATCGGGCTGGTCACCGATGACAGGATCAGCAACAGCGTGGGCAAGACCGTGTTCGGCGAGATGTGCAGCTCCGGGAAGAAGGCGGGCGAGATCGTCGAGGAAAAGGGACTGGCACAGATCAGCGACAGCGGCGAACTCGAAGCCGTCGTCAAACAGGTCCTCGCCGACAATCCCGACGCGGTCGCCGACCTCGAATCCGGAAAACAGCAGGCGAAGGGCTTCCTCATCGGCCAGATCATGCGTGCCACCCGGGGCAAGGCCAACCCCAAGCTGGCCGGCGAACTCATCGACCGGCTCACCGGCGACTGACCGCTCACGCGCCTCGAGCCCCCTCGAATTCTATCCCTGAGCCGGTGGGCTTGACTGTCCCGAGCGCCCGGTTATAATCCCCCAGTTCGACCTGTGGAGGCGGTTTACGTATGCCGAGCTATCGCGAAGAATTCACCAAGGGCATCTTCAAGAACAACGGCATCTTCGTGTTGATGCTGGGGCTGTGCCCGGCCCTCGCGGTGACCACCAGCGTGACCAACGCGTTCGCGATGGGGATGGCGGCGAGCGCCGTGCTCATCTGCTCGAACGTCATCGTCTCGGCCCTCCGCGGGCTCATCCCCAAGGCCGTGCGCATCCCCTGCTTCATTGTGGTGATCGCAACGTTCGTCACCATGGTGGACATGGTGATGAAGGGCTTCTTCTACGAGCAGAGCCGTGCCCTGGCGATCTTCATCCCGCTCATCGTGGTGAACTGCATCATCCTCGGCCGGGCCGAGGCGTTCGGATATAAGAACACCGTTTTCCGGTCGTTCCTCGACGGGGCGGGGACGGGCTTGGGCTTTACCCTGGCGCTGATCCTCATCGGCGGCATCCGCGAAGTGCTCGGGGCAGGGACGCTGCTCGGCTATCCCATCTGGCTCGACGCCTACGGCCGGACCGTGTTTCAGCCGATGACCGGGCTGGTGCTCGCTCCCGGCGCGTTCATCGTGGTCGGCCTGCTGATGGCCGGGTTCCGGGCGATCGGCCGGCATCGACAACACCCTCAAATGGACCAGGTGACCTGGGAATGAACCTGCAGCTCATCCTCCAAATCGCGATCCTGAACCTGTTCGTCCAGAACTTTGTGGTCCAGCGGTTCCTCGGCCTGTGCCCGTTCATCGGGCAGTCCGACGACAAGCACAAGGCCATCGGGATGGGCATCGCGGTCACGTTCGTGATGACCATGGCCTCGTTTGTCACCTATCTGCTCTACGCCTATTTCCTCGTGCCCGACTCGTGGTTCCTCCGGACCGTGTTCGGGCCGGGTGCCGGGATCACCGAGGCCGGGCTGCTCGACGTGCTGGTGACCGTGTCGTACATCCTGGTTATCGCGTCGCTGGTCCAGTTCGTCGAGATGTTCCTCCGCCGGTTTGTCCCCACGCTGTACCGGGCGATGGGCATCTATCTGGCCCTGATCACCACCAACTGTGCGGTGATGGGCGTGGCCCTGTTGAACACGACCGACGCCCCGCAGGACCTCGGGCTGACCGGAGCCGTGCTCCAGGGCGTTTTCGCCGGGCTCGGCTTCACCCTGGTGATGCTCCTGATGGCGGGCATCCGCGAGCGGCTCGAATACCTCAACGTCCCGCCCTGCTTCAAAGGCGCCCCCATCGCCTTCCTGTGCACGGGCCTGATGGCTCTGGCGTTCCTCGGCTTCGCCGGGATGGCGGGCCTGGGATAAACGATCGAGTCGGCACGGCATACGAGAGCAGGAATGCTCACGGACGAGCGAAAGAAAGACGACGTACACTCACAGCATCGTACACTCGATAGAGGTGATTCCCTTTGAGTAGCTTCATCATCGGATCGCTGATCGTCATGGCCGTGCTGGCAATGCTGCTCGGCATCGTGCTGGCCGTCGCTTCGAAGGTCTTCCACGTGGACGTCGACCCCCGGATCGAGCAGGTGGATGAACTGCTGCCCGGGGCGAACTGCGGCGGATGCGGGCTGGCCGGCTGCGCCGCGGCGGCGGAGAAGATCGTGGCGGGAGACGCTGCCCCGTCCATCTGCCCGGTCTGCGGGGACGACGCTCGGGCAGAAATCTACGAGCTTCTCGGGATGAGTTCGGAAGAAACCGAGCCGCACATCGCTCGCATGCTGTGCGGCGGCGGGACCGGCTGCAAGGACAAGGAGGAGTACCACGGGGTGGAGGACTGCCGGGCCGCCGTCCTCATCCAGGAGGGGCCGAAGGCCTGTCACTTCGCCTGCGTCGGGCTCAGCTCCTGTGTCGAGGCCTGCCCGTTCGAGGCGATCTTCATCGGCGACGACGGCCTGCCACACGTCATCGAGGAGCGGTGCACCGCCTGCGGCGCCTGCGAGCGGGTCTGCCCGCGCGGCGTCATCGCGGTCATGCCCGCCAAACGGACCGTGTGGGTCAAATGCCAGTCACACGACAAGGGCAAGGTGGTCAACAAGATATGCAAGACCGGGTGCATCGCCTGCCGCCGGTGCGAGAAGGAATGCCCGGTCGACGCCATCCACGTCATCGACAACCTGGCGGTCATCGACTACGAGAAGTGCATCCTCTGCGGCAAGTGCGCCAAGGTCTGCCCCAAGAACACCATCGTCGATCTCCGCGCCCGCCGCCGAGCCGAAAAGAAGGCGAAGGAAGCCGAGGCCGCCGGAAAGCCCGCCTGACACGGCTGCCCCTTCACATCCTGCCCAGGGCCGAAGGAACACCGATGCCGGAACTGCCCGAGGTCGCACAATTCAAGCGATACCTCGATGCGACATCGCTGCACCAGCAGATCGAGCGAACGTCGGTGACCGATGACCGCATCCTCGAGGATATCAGCCCCCAGCAGCTCGGCCGGCGGCTCAAGGGCCGGCGGCTGGAACGTTCGGTCCGACACGGGAAGCTCCTGCTCGCCGAGTTGGACGATGCGGGCGGCTGGCTGGTCATGCACTTCGGGATGACCGGCGACCTGCGGTATTCCAAAACCAACGCCGAACCGCCCCCCTACACGAAGGTGCTGCTCTCGTTCGCGAACGGTGGGCACCTCGCCTACATCAGTCGGCGCCTGCTTGGATTCGTTGGATTCGCCAAGGACATGGACGAGTTCCTTGCCGGGAAGAAGGTGGGGCCGGACGCACTGGCCGACGACCTCACACTCGAGATGTTTCGGGACCGGCTGGCCGGACGGAAAGGGAAGCTCAAGCCGCTGCTGATGAACCAGTCGGTTGTCGCGGGCGTGGGCAACATCTACGCCGACGAGATGCTCTACCAGGCCCGGCTGCATCCCGAGACTCGTGCCGATCGGCTCGGCGACGAGGCCGTGGAGCGGCTTTACCGATCGATGCGGCAATCCCTCGCGGCCGCCCTCGAGGTAGACGCCGATTGGGGCCGGTTAACGGACGATTTCTTCCTGCCGCATCGGGATGGCGACCGCCGTTGCCCGAACTGCGACCGCGAGCTGGGCCGGACAAAGGTAGCGGGCCGAACCACCCTGTTCTGTTCCCGCTGCCAGAAGCGGCCGGCATAGCCCTCCACCGGTCAGGTGGCGCAGTCCCGACAGCACCCGTCCTCTTCTGCGTCCAGCTCGACGCATTCGGCGCACTCCCCCTCTCCGGGTTCGTCCATCCCGGGCACCGACAGCGTCTGCTCGGCCTTGCAGCCGTAGCGATACACGGTGATGCCCTTGCAGCCCAGCTCGTGTGCCCGGAGGTAGATATCCCTGACATCGCTCCGGCTTGCATCACGGGGGAGGTTCACCGTCTTCGAGACGGCGTTGTCGGTGTGCTTCTGGAACGCCGCCTGCATC
>PUPC01000237.1 GCA_003553185.1 Planctomycetota bacterium
GACCCGCCCGGCGCCGGCCCGCGTGCCAATCGGGCCGACCAGGCATTGACATCTTTCGCTGCGCAACACCGGCCCGAGGCCTGTATGACACCACGAACTCCAGCTCTCGCACCGCATTATGTCTAGAGATCTGCCCGAAACACTGACGATCGAATTGCCCAGCGTCACCGAGAGCGTGGCCAAGCTGATGGGCCGGATATCGACAGTGCTTGACCATCTCGGCCTGCCCGACAACCTGTCGTTCGACATCAAGCTGGCCTGCGAGGAGGCGATCGTCAACGCGGTCGAGCACGGCAATCAATGCGACAGCAGCAAAATGGTTCGCCTCGAATGCAGCGTGGACAACGACGTGATGAAGGTCGTGGTCCGTGACGAGGGCGAAGGGTTCGACCCCGCAGATCTGCCCGACCCCACCGAGCCGGAGAACATCCTCCGCGAAGACGGCCGGGGCGTGTTCCTCATCCGGCGCCTCGTCGACGAGGTCCGCTTCAACGAAAAGGGGAACGAGATTACCATCATCAAGCGGCTCCCGCCGGCATAACGGCGGCCGACCCGCCCAACAGACACACCCCCGCGACCGATCATTTTAACAGCCGTCCGGCTTTGGCATCACGACCGACGTTGAGGGGGGATCGGGCACCGCGCCGGTTCAGGCCTTCCCGGGCACGTCGTTTACCCGCTCACAGCGGGGGCACTGGATTTGGGCGGCACGGAACGTGGGCGGCAGCTTGAGCCGGGCGCCGCAGGCACACGACACGAACTTGTAGTCGTTCAGCCGCCAGAGCAGGTCGGAGGTCTGCCGGGCCTTTTCTTTCCGGCCGAGTTCGGGCGGGGCATCCTCCCGCTGCTCACCCGGCGGCCGGGCTCCGACCGGCCGGGCCGTCTTGAGGGCGGTCTTTGGGATAACCATTCCCTTCTCGACCTTCTCGTAGGCGGCCTCGTAGTCGGACAGCGAGGCCCCGGCCATGCCGCGCAGGATCCGGATGCGCTTTTCGGTCGGGGGATGCGTCGAGAACAGCCCGTGTGCTGCGAACCCGGCGACCTCCAGCGGGTTGATCGTGTACATCGGAGCCAGCGCCCGGTTCTTCCGGTCCTGCCCCTGCGATGTTCGCCGTGCGTCGCTCGATATCTTCTCCAGGGCCGAGGCCAGCCCCTCGGGGTAGCGGGTGTATTGCGCCCCACAGGCGTCGGCCAGGTACTCGCGCTTCCGGGACAGGGCGAAGTAGAGCAGTTGGGCGGTGATCGGCCCCAAGATGGCGAACAGCAGGCCGACGATCATGATGACGGCCTGGGCCTGGCCCCCTCCGCCCCCGCGGGACCGGCTGCGTGTCCGGCCGCCGCCGAACCACAGCGAATAGACGACGATGTCGGCGAGCAGCGCGATCACCCCGACCATCACCCCAGCGATGGTTACATAGAGGATATCCCGGTTGCCGATGTGGGCCAGCTCGTGGGCGACCACCCCCTGCACCTCGTCCCGGTTCAGCCGGTTCAACAGCCCGGTGGTCACCGCGACCGAGGCGTGCTCGGGATTGCGGCCGACCGCGAACGCGTTGGGCCGAGGGTCCTCCACGATATAGACGTCGGGGACCTTGGACAGGCCCGAGGCCACGCACATCTCCTCGACGATGTTGTACAAGGTCGGGTGGTCGCTCTTCTCGATTTTGCGGGCGCCCACGCTGGACAGGAACACCTGGTCGCCGCCGTAGATGCTCGCCGCCAGCAACACCAGCCAGATGAAGAAGGCGATGATGCCGCCGAAAAGCCAGCCGCGCGGGCCGGCGAAAAGCATCCCGACCACCATCCCAGCCAGGATGAGGACCGTACCCATCACCGAGATGAGCACGACGGATCGGCGCCGGTTTGCTCGAATGACTTCCCACATAGGATTCCATTATCCGCCCGGAACCGAAACAATCAAGCCGAAAGCACACAAATCCCGAAAACGCGCAGGTATATCGCCTCCGCCCCGACAGACAGAGGGCGGACCTCGCCGTCCGCACCGCGACTCGCTTCGCGGCCGACCTCTCCTTGTGAGGAGGGGAGCCCCGTCGGGCTTGCCGTCCGCCCCGCCAGGTGGTACTCTGTAATCGAACGGCCATCGGAAAGGAGCGGCGTATGGAATCGGCAGCATTTTCGGTTAAACGGATGCACATCCTCCGGGTGGACCCCGGCGAGGACGTGCTGGATGCGGTTCAGGCGTTCATCGAGGAGCAGGGCGTCGAGCAGGCGGTCATCGTGGGCGGCTACGGGACGCTCGCCCGCCATCACCTGCACTGGGTGTTGAACAACCGGATTCCCAGCGACAACATCTTCGCCCACGGCGAGGGCGGGATCGAAATCCTGTCGATGAACGGGACCGTGGTCGAGGGCGAGCCGCACATTCACGTCACCCTGGCGACGACCGCCGGCGCCTACGGCGGCCACCTCGAGGACGGCTGCATCGCCTACGTGCTCTGCGAGATATTCCTCGCCGAGATCGACGGGCCCCGGCTGTCGCGCGAGCGAGCCGAGGTGGACATCAAGGGCATGGGCAAAGGGACCGTCCCACGGCTCCTGTTCGGCGACGAATAGCGGCAGAGCGGCCCGGCAACCGGACGAAAGGCGGCAGCGGGATGAAGACCATACGAGAGCTGTACCGTATCGGGACCGGGCCATCGAGCTCGCACACGATGGCGCCGCGCCGGGCCACAGAGCGGTTCCTGGCCGAACACCCCGGCACCGCCGCGCTCCGCGTCACCCTCTACGGCGGCCTGGCGGCCACGGGCAAGGGCCACCTGACCGATGTCGCCATCCGGGACGCCGCTGACCCCGTGCCCGTCGAAATCGCCTGGGAGGCATCCGAGGAGCTGCCCGAGCACCCCAACGGCATGCGGCTCGAGGCGCTCGACGACGCGGGGGCGGTCATCGGCTCACACACCGAGTACAGCATCGGCGGCGGGGCGCTCCTCGGCGACGAGCCCTCGCCCGACATCTACCCGCACAGCACGATGACGCCCATCCTGCGGCACTGCCAGGAGGCCGGCGAGTCGTTCTGGGAGTACGTGGGACAGGTCGAGGGCGATTCGATCTGGGAGTTCCTCGGCGGGATATGGGAGGCGATGAACCGGGCGGTCGAACGCGGGCTCCACGCCGACGGCGCCATCCCCGGCGGGCTGGGCGTCTATCGGCGGGCCCACGCCCTGTACAGCAAGAGCCGGATGCTCGAGTCCGGCTTCCGCGCCGACGCCCGGCTGGCCGCGTATGCCTACGCGGTCGCCGAGGAGAATGCCTGCGCCGGCGAGGTGGTCACCGCGCCGACCTGCGGGGCGAGCGGGGTGCTGCCCGCAGTCCTCTGCTATTTCCGGGACGAGTTCGAGAACGATCGCGAGGACATCCTGCGGGCGCTGGCCACGGCCGGCCTGTTCGGCAACGTCGCCAAGTCCAACGCCTCGATTTCGGCGGCACTGGTCGGCTGCCAGGGCGAGGTCGGGGTCGCGTGTGCGATGGCGGCCGCGGCCGCCGCCCAACTGTTCGGCGGCTCGCCCCAGCAGATCGAATACGCCGCCGAGATGGGCCTCGAACACCACTTCGGGCTGACCTGCGACCCCGTGCGCGGGCTGGTCCAGATTCCCTGCATCGAGCGGAACGCACACGCCGCCGCCCGGGCGATCAGCTGCGCACGGTTCGCACTGCTCTCAGACGGGCTGCACAGGATCACGTTCGACGACGCCGTCTCCGTCCTGCTCGAGACCGGCCAGGCCCTGCCCCGGCTCTATCGCGAGACCGCGGGCGGCGGGCTGGCGGGGGTGTACGAAAAGCGCATCGCCGAACGAGACAACGGGCCGGGCCGATCTTCCTGAACGGCCGCTCCCGCTATTCGGGTATCGCTTCGACCTTGTTCGCGATGTTGACGAGCAGCTCGATGATGCGCCCGGCCCGGCCGACGACGTCCTCGGGGCTGTTCGGGTCGTACGGCCCCTCGACGTAAACGACCGCCGACGAGGTGACCTCGAGCGAGCCCTGCTTGCCCAGGATGCTGGGCCCGATCCTGACGAAGGACAGGAGCGCCGCGCGGGCGGCCGGGTCGAGGTACCGGGCGACGGACTCGGGGTTTTCGCCCTGGACGCGGAACTCGGAGTCGAACCTCTTGTCGCCGGTCAGGATATCCTGGCCCCAGAACAGGCCGAGCCCCTTGGTGAGCCGGATGGGCCACCGCTCGTGGAAGACGCGGATGCCCGGGGGCATCGGCTCGCGGAAGAAGGCGGAGACGCGGATGAACCCCCGCGTCTTCGCCCGCCCCCAGCCGAGGTAGTCGGTCGCGTAGATATCGCTGGTCCGGTCGATCCGCACCAGGTGCCCGTCGTGGTGCCCGCGGTACTCCTGGGCCTTCTGGTCCGGGGCCAACCGGCGCAGCTCCTCGTTCATCTGTTCGATCTCGTCCTTGTTGAGGAAGAACCCGCCGCACTCGGGGCAATAATCGAAGATGAGGTCGGAGAGCCGGAGCAGGTTGATCTTTTCCATCGGCTCGTGACCGCAGCCGGGGCAGGCCCGAGCGGGCAGGGTGCTTTCGACGAAGCCCGAGGTGACCGAGCAGTACTCGATGTCGCCGGACATCCCGGTCGCCAGCGCGTTCAACTCGCCGCGTTGGAGGAACACGCCCCCGCAGCTCGCGCACTCGTCGGTCGTCATGTCCGCGTCCTCGTTCTTCTGCATCTCGGCATCGCAGTTGGGGCAGGTCAGGTTCGCCATTCGTGTTCTCCCTTCATCCAGTCACGGAGCGTTCGTGCGCCGCCAGCTATCATACCCCAACCCGGCCCGCGACGCTACCGCATCACCAGATTGCACAGGCCGTTTTTCGGGGATACCCTGCACAGTTCATGTGACTGCACGTACCTTCCCGGCCCATCGTCCGGGCGCGGCCCCCCGCCCGCCGCCGCAAGGTGGATACCATGTACCTGCGCGTTTCCGAAATACCTCGACGCCGAGCTTGCCCCCGCCGGCGGACTGTATTACTATGGATACCGATACTACGAACCGAGCGCCGGCAAATGGCTCAACCGCGACCCCATCGCCGAGGAGGGCGGGCTGAACTTGTATGCCTTCTGCGCAAACGCCCCCATGAACGCAGTCGATCCGGTGGGGATGGACCACCTCAACCTCTGTCCCGGTGGTCGTGAGGCATCTTGGTATGTGACGAAGCACTTTGGGTTGAGAACCGTGGCTGAATTCCATATCGGACGTGTTGAGGGAGGAAGGATTCGCCTGAAGGAGGAGTATGGCGGGGGCACCATTTCTATACGCGATGCTCGAAGGTTAATCCGAAGACACGACTCTCTAGCCGACTACAGCGATCGCCGAGGCGTAATCAGGAGGGCGTTTGCCAGCGTGAGAGGGGATTACATTGAGGTTGTACCCTTGAGGGGGCGAGGTGAATCGGAGCAAAGATCAGTGTTATGGTGGTACCGACGTGACGATGGCGACGACGAAGGCGAATATAAATATATAGGTGTCCCGATCGGCAAGCTGGTGGAAGTTGATGGTAGGAAGCGTGTTGAGACCGATCAAGGCCTGAGGGTGTGTTTGGACAACCTTCGTGAATTCGTCGACCGGGCCGAATATGACCGAAACATTAAAACGGTTGCGGAAAGCATCAGGCACTTGGACTCTCCCATACTACAGGATTGGTACGCTCGGAGGTACATCCAAGCCCAAGTTGTCAAGGGACCTTTGAAAATCTTCAGAGAAAGGCAGAGAGAGGAAAGGCGGAGAGAGAATGCACAGTGTAGCTTTCTTTGGCAGTACTTCCACGGTGATTGGAGCCCCGACCTCAGTAAGTTCCGGCCAGCCGTTGAGAGAGGGCGGGTCCTGCCGTTGGACGATTGGCTGAGCGTCGTTCAGAGCATTGAGGGCGATGGCCTCGAGGCCGTAATAGTTTTTGCAGGCGGTTCTACTGTTTCTGCCGTTGGCGAGGGAACATTTAGTTGGGCGAGTTCGCGGGCTGGGAACGTTCCGCTTGCCTATACGGGCCGCGCGGTCCAGGCGTGTGGAAAAGTTGTGACGTGCATAACAACCTTTTATACCTTTTACGACATAGGCGTCTATGTGCATGCGTGGGGTGAGATGTGGAGATAGGATTCCCCCAAGTTTTACTGTTTGCCCTGGGCATTATGAACGGAGTTATGGCCGTAATTCTGTGGCGTTTTCGCCCGCCTTCCGACGCAAAAAGCTGGGAGTGGAGAATCTATATGTGTTGGGTTAGCGGAACGGCATTGCATCTCCTGCTATTCTCTCTGCTTAGGGCGTTTACAGGTGGCTACGGGTCGTTGCTGGTCTCCGCCTACGGCATCTTCGCGTTTGTCTGCGGCGTTATTGGTTACAGGGCGAGCAATCCAGGTTCTGTTAGCCGCAGACACTTCAAGGGACTCATTATAGGTTCTTTGGTCTTGTTTGCGATTGTAATTCTGCCATGGGCGTGGGAGCATGGGGTGCGAAAACTGGTATTGGGGTGGTAAACACAGAATGATGCGCGTCGATCAGGTGAGCAACGTCTCCAAGTGGTCAGGGAGGACGGCGTGGTGGTGAACCAATATGGTTACGACGTGTTCGCCGGCCGCCTATTACGCCTACGATTGGCCCGCCTGGTCGGCCTCCGGTCTGCGGGCCCGACGTCCGGCTGCTGGTTTGGCGAGCAGATTGCGAGTGGCAAGACTTCCTTCACTGGATCGGATGAGCGGTGTTGACATGAAGCGAGGGCAAAGGGCATGACGAAAAGCGGAAGTCGAAGGCGATGGTTGTGGGCTGCGGTTTGCGCTGCGGGCGCGGGTGCCGCCATCCTCCTCTACGTGGCGACGCGCCCCGGGCCGCCGGTCGAGCCCGTGCCGCCAGACGAGCCCGTGCCCGAGGAGGAGGCGGTTGACCCGCCGGCCCCGGAGGCGCCGGGGTGGGTGGACGAGCCGGGCGAGCCCGTCGAGTTCCCGGAGGGGGTGAGGTGGCTTGCTGAAGACACGTTCGTGGAGACGGGCCGGGGAGGCAGAGGGATGGTCAGCCGTTGGGACGCCGACGGCGACGGGCTGTACGACGCCGACGAGTTCATGATGTACGGTACGCTCCGGTACGATGCCCGGACTCGTACCAGCGCCACCAGGATCGATATCCTGCCGCACGGTTCGACCGAGGTGCTCGTTTCGACGC
>PUPC01000251.1 GCA_003553185.1 Planctomycetota bacterium
CCCCGGCCGCCTGCCGAAGAACGCATCCGAAGAGGCCGCCGACATAGCACTCGCCCGGGCCGCCTGCGGAGTTGCGGTCGGACGCCATTGCGGAATCATCGAGGAAGTCTATACTCCTGATGGGCGAACCTATGTCCAGAAGGGTAAAGACCTGGCCAAGGTGAAATACGCTATCGGGACCGGCGGGCCGCTTGCCTCCGGTAGAGAGCCGAGCGAAGTGCTGAAAGGAGTACATCGGACGGCGCACTGCGACCGGCTGAAACCAATATCGCCATGCTCGCTCCTGGACCGTCGGTATGTACTGTGGGCTCTGGGGCTTCTGGGCACGGTCGATGCGCCCGCCGCACTGGACATGATGAAGCGACATCTGACGCCGATGGGCTCAATGGTCACGGATAATAAGGAACCCGGCTGAAAAATGGAACTGAGAAATCGCAAGATAGACCTCGATGACTTTATGGCAATGCGGCCGGAGGTTCTGGCGACCTGGCACACCGGTGAGCAGGTCGCCGACCTGGAAGCGTCCGTCGCCTACCAGGCCGCATGCCCCGATTCCAAGCGGTTCAGCACATCCCTGCAGGAAGCCGATCGAGCCGGTGCCACCCTCACACAGCCAAGGGCCGGAGTGTGCGCGGTCAAGGCCCAGATAGACCTGTTGCTTCGCCTTCAGGACGAAGGGGAAGCCGACTTGCTGCCGACCACGATCGACAGCTACACCCGGCAGAATCGTTACGAAGAGGCGGAGAAAGGGATCACCGACAGCGAGCGAGACAGCCGCTCCCTGTTGAACGGGTTTCCCGCGGTCAACTACGGGCTCGATGCCTGCCGCGAGGTGACCGAGGCGGTGTCCAAGCCGATCGAGGTCCGTCACGGTACACCCGACTCCCGCCTCTTGTGCGAAATTACGCTTGCCGGTGGTTTTACAGCGTTCGAGGGCGGCGGCATCTCGTACAACATACCGTATGCCAAGAACGTCCCACTTGAACAGAGCTTGCGGAACTGGCAGTATGTGGACCGGCTCGTCGGCTATTATGCCGAATGCGGCATCAACATAAATCGCGAGCCGTTCGGTCCGCTTACCGGCACACTCGTGCCCCCATGTATCGTCGCCGCAATCGGTATCATCGAGGGACTTCTGGCGGCGGAACAGGGCGTGCGGGACATTACCCTGGGCTACGGTCAATGCGGGAACCTATACCAGGACGTGGCCGCGTTGAAAGTGCTGCGGCATCTGTTCCCGAGTTACCTCGATCGATTTGGGTATGGCGATGTCCAAACGTCGATCGCCTTTCATCAATGGATGGGCGGTTTCCCGCCACAGGAAGACAAGGCTTTCGGTGTCATCGCCTGGGGGGCGGCCACCGCCGGCTTTTGCCGGGCCACAAAAGTGATCACAAAGACCCCCCACGAGGCGATGGGCATCCCCACAGCAGAGGCGAACATCGCCGGGCTGCGCGGTACCCGGCAGCTCCTCAACATGATCTGCCTGCAGGAGCCCCTCGAATCGCCGGTTATCGACCGGGAGGCCGAACTGATCGAGCGAGAGAGCACGGCGATGATCGAGGCGACATTGCGGCTCGGCGAAGGCGACCTGGCCCGGGGCGTCGTCCGCGCATTCCAGGCGGGCGTGCTTGATATCCCGTTCCCGCCCAGCCGCCAGGCGTTTGGGGACGTGGTCCCCGTCCGTGATGTGAATGGAGCTGTCCGTCTGTTCGAATTCGGGAACCTGCCGTTCGACGACGAGGTCAAGCTGCTGCACCGCGAGGCAATCGAGGAGCGCGCCAGGGAGGAGGGCCGGGCCGTTTCGTTCCAGATGGTAACCGATGATATCTATGCGGTGAGCAAGGGCCGACTGGTCGGGAAACCCAGGTAGCTGACAAACACCTCGCCGGATGACATGAAAGGGATTAAATGTCGGCCATAAAAATTGAACAGGTCATTTGCTCGCCCGGTCGCACGGGGTTTTATGCCGACGACCAGAAGGCCATCCGTGACGGCGCCCGCATCGACGGCTTGTTCTACGACGATAAACCACAAACACCCGGCTTTCGAGCAATCCGCCAACCCGGGGAAAGCATATCCGTAATATTCCGGTTGACAGACGGCCAGGTGGCGTTCGGCGATTGTTCGGCGGTACAGTATTCCGGTGCGGGCGGACGCGACCCGCTGTTTCTGGCGAATGACTTCATCCAGTTGATCGAAACGGAAGTGACATCGTGTCTGTCGGGCCGACCGCTGACCAGTTTCCGAGAACTGGCCGGGGAGTTCGAGAACGTCCAAATGGAATACGGCAAGCCATTGCATACAGCGGTGCAATACGGCGTTTCTCAGGCGATCCTGAACGCAGTGGCGGCAGCGCATCGAACGCTGCCCTGTGAGGTCATCGCCAACGAATATGGCCTGGCCCCGGCCGAACAACCCGTGCGGATTTTCTGCCAGTCGGGCGACGACCGATACCTCAATGCCGACAAGATGATCCTCAAAGAGGTCGATGTCTTGCCCCACGGCCTCATCAATAACATCCCCGACAAGCTGGGGGAAAAGGGCGAGAAACTGCTCGATTACGTGAAATGGCTGCGAGATCGAATTATCCATAGAAGGGCAAACCCCGACTATCAGCCGGATATTCATCTCGATGTGTACGGGACAATCGGCCTCATTTTCGAGCAGGACATCCCCAGAATCGCCACCTATCTCGACCATCTGGGCAAGGCCGCACATCCATTCGCCCTCCGTGTCGAATGTCCGCTCGATGCGGGTTCGCGAGAAGCACAGTCTGCGGCCATGGTTGAACTCCGAGCAGTGCTGAAATCGCGGGGCATAGGCGTCGAGATCGTGGCCGATGAATGGTCCAACACACTGGAGGATATTTGCCATTTTGCCGATGCCGGCGCGGCCGACATGGTACAGGTCAAAACACCCGATCTCGGCGGCATCCAAAACTCCATCGAGGCCGTCCTTTACTGTAAAAGCAAAGACATCGGAGTGTATCTGGGCGGAAGCTGCAACGAGACGGACGCATCGGCTCGCGCCTGCGTACACGTCGCTCTCGCCACGCAACCCGACCAGATGTTGGCCAAACCGGGGATGGGGGTGGACGAGGGCTACATGATTATGTACAACGAGATGCAGCGTGCCCTCGCCATTCTTGCTGCAAACAGGAGAACCGAACGATGAACGGGATGCGGATTCTCTCCCCGACGGCGATATTGGGCTACGGCTTTCCACGCGATTCATTCGACCGGGGGATGGCCGCCGGGCCCGACGCCATCGCGGTCGATGCGGGCAGCACCGATCCCGGCCCGGCATACCTCGGGTCGGGAACGTGTTTCGTAGCACGCGCGGCGGTACGGAGAGACCTGGAGATTTTGATATCGAGCAGTCTCGAAGCGGGCATACCGCTGCTCATCGGAACAGCCGGCGGAAGCGGGGCGAAACCGCACGTTGATTGGTGCGTGTCCCTGATCGACGAGGTGCTGAAGGCGAACGGGCGCCGGGCACGGGTCGCGCGAATCTATTCCGATGTGCCGAAGGAGACGGTGCGGCGGGCTTTGCGGGATGACCGGATACGCCCGCTGCCGTTTGGTCCGCCGCTTACCGACGAGTCGCTGGGTCGTACGAGCTCGATCGTCGCCCAGATCGGCGTGGACCCCATTCTTCAGGCGCTGGAAGAGCCGGTCGATATCGTAGTCGCGGGCCGGGCCTATGACCCGACGATTTTCGCCGCCTTGCCCATCCGCAGCGGGTTCGGTCCAGGGCTCGCCACGCACATGGGCAAGGTACTCGAATGCGCGGCCATCGCGGCCACCCCGGGGAGCGGCCGTGATTGCGTGATCGGAACCATCGGCCGCGAGGGATTCGTTCTCGATACGCTGAGTCCGCTCCGCAATTTTACCGAGGAGTCTGTCGCCGCCCACACCCTGTACGAGAAAGCCCACCCCTTCCGCCTGCCCGGCCCTGGCGGCTGCCTCGATGTCTCCGGCTGTCGGTTCCGGCAGGTCTCGGACACGGCCGTGGAGGTCACAGGCAGCCGGTTCGAAACGTCGGCGCCTTACACACTCAAGCTCGAGGGAGCGGCCCTAGTCGGTCATCGCACCATCGCCGTGGCCGGGGTGCGGGACCGGATCATGATCGAGTCGCTGGACGAGGTCTTCGACGGCGTGCGTCATTCGGTGCAGGACAGCTTTGGATCGCAGGGCTATCAACTGAACTTCCGGACATACGGCAAGGACGGCGTGATGGGGCCACTGGAGCCGGAGGGAACCATTTGCGGCCACGAGGTCGGCATCATCTTCGACGTGGTCGCTCCGACTCAGGACGAGGCCGACACCATTTGCGGCCTGGCCCGAAGTACCGCCCTTCATTACGGATATTCCGGCAGGATCGCCACCGCCGGCAACCTCGCCTTTCCGTTCAGCCCGTCGGACATCTCGGCCGGCCCGGTGTACGAGTTCAGCGTATATCACCTGATGGAAGTCGATAAACCCGAGAGCATGTTTCCCGTCGAACGACTGACGATGGGGGAGGACGGAACGTGAAAACTATTCGAATCGCAGACCTGGCGCGTATAATAAGAAGTAAGAACGCCGGCCCATATGAACTGACCCTTGACGTGTTTTTCAAGGACGAAGAGACGTACCGCAAGGTCCGGGAGAGGCGGCTGATCGACCGGGCTCTGATCCGGCGGCTGTATCGCGTGGACGACGATCAAATATCGGAGATCGTCTACTATGACCCAGCACGGGCGGTCAAGGTCACGCTGGCCCGGCCGGTCCCGTCCGGTTCAGTAAATGACACCGACGTTTACGGCGCCCAGCAGCATATGCCGCTGGTTGACGCCGAGGTCCCCTGGGAGAAGATATGAGCGTCAACATCTGGCACGAATGCCTCGGTTTCGGAATGTATTATGCCCCGCGCGGCCGGGCACGGCTGCTCATGCTCGGCGAGACGATCGGCCAGCGCTACCTCAGCTCGTCCGACTTGCTGATCGGGGTGCTGGGCGAAGCGGGGACCGGCAAGTCCACGATTATCAACGGAATGTTCCCCGGCCTCGAACTGACCAACGACGACTCGGGTGTCAACATCCGACCGGTACCGCTCCTCCGGATGCACGAGGAGGGCCGGTTCTCGGGCCACACGTTTCATATCGATGTCCGGTTCGAGATGGCCTTCGCCCAGCTCTACGAGATCGTCGAGGCGATCCGCGCCGCCCTGGCGGATAAACGGCGGATCGTTATCGAGCACTTCGAGGAGGTCTTCCCGGCGCTCGAGATCAACGCCCAGGTCCTGCTCGGAGTGGGCGAGGACATCATAGTCACTCGGCCCAATATTTTCGGGCCGTTCCCCGACGACATCCTGCAGGCCATACGGGGGACGGCGATCTATCGGAAGATGGCGCACTCGGCCGAGGACATGACCTCGATGGTCCTCGAAGAGGAGTTCGGCATCCTGCCCCAGGCCGCGCACAGCGACGTGCCAAGGGGGTTTGTGATGGAGTTCGACGAGCGGCCGGAGGGTCTGGACATTCAGCGGCTCCAACGTCGTGTCCAGGAGATCATCCGCAGCGGTGTCGAGGTCGCCCATCTGGACTCCTCACACATCCGCATCGGGTCCACTCCCCGCCAGTGCACCGGACCGCGAATCCACGTCACGAATTCGTCGGAGATCGAAAATTTCCGCCTGCTGAACGAGCTGGTCTACGATGAACTCGCCAAGAAGTACTGCCTGGTCGGATTGGTGGCCGGACCCAAATCCATCCACATCATCGAGCGGCATGCGGACCGGTCCAAACCGAGATATGTACCCTGAAATCAGAGTCGGCATTTGGGGAGCGGGGCAAGAGGCCGCAATAAAACCCGCAACATAGCCGACACCGCATCGATCAGCCGGCAGCCCCGTTCGCTGCGCGGCGACCGCACTTTGCGTTGCCTATATGTTGCTGTTCCGGCGGGTCATGGCCGGATCGGGAAGTAGTCGCAGATCAACTGAGCACACGACACGAGCAGGACCAAAACAGCAACGGTTCCGAGCCCGAAACTCCCGACGAACATCAAGTTTGTCAGCCACAACACGGTACCGATTACATACCCGATCTTCTGCCAACGCGCAAGTTCGCTAAAAAGAAACAGGGGCGCGATAATCGCCAGTATGACCGCCACGTTCAGAATATTGATGATTCCGTATCCCCTTTCAAAAAACACTTCCTTTTTGGGCCTTCCGCCATTGCCGGGCATCTCTGCAGACCACCTGTGGAACAATTCCCGTTCGTGTTCCGTATCCGCTCAAGGGCGTTACGTCGCACACGCACCCGCGGTCCGTGCGTCGCGGAGCGCGCACCTTCTATAAACATACCGCAGGACTCTGCCCAAGACAGGAAACGATAGAATATTGGGATGCCGGGCCATACGCCGCTTTCGCAGATAGATGGACCGAGCTGTCGCCCCTCCCCCCGCCGGGGAGAGGTCGGCGTGAAGAGGCAGGGTGAGGTTCGGCTGTGGTCTTCCAGCGACACGGCCATCTCTGGCCATAGTCCTATGTACCTCGGGCTGGAAACTCGTAAGAGAACGAAACGGCAGGCGCGCACGAGCCACTTACTGGTTCCGTTCATCCACCGTCCGGCTCTCGCCCGGCCGGGCACGGTGAGCTGGAAATGAGAAAACGACCGCCTCTTCAGCAGTCGGGCTGTACTAGTACCTCACGCCCCGCTCCTGGAGGATGCGGTAGACGGCCTCCTCGATGGTTTCCCGTACGGCCCGGTCGAGTGCGTTGCTGATTTCGACATCTCCGCTGACGCCCCAGTCACTGTGGCTAGCGGACAACCCCGTCCTACGGAGTGTCTTTCGGATGGGAATCGAGGCAATAATCTCGCTGGTGGCAGCGTCAACAATCCGCATGTCGAGGGCGACCTCGGCGGTCACCATCTGGACCCCGACGCCGACTGTCCGGTCGATCTGGACTCCGCCGGAGCCCCGTTCGCTCAGTTCGGTCACCGCACCGGTCACGATGAAGGCGGCTCCAATCATCGGTGTCGTGGCGGCCTCTCCCTCTGCCTCGCCGCTTCGCTGCAGGTCGCGCTCC
>PUPC01000306.1 GCA_003553185.1 Planctomycetota bacterium
TCTGGTCATATAATACGGCCCCGACCGACCACCGTGTGCTGGGCAACGAGCGGGTGATCAGCATGTGGGCGGCCCGCGGCGGCCCCGTCGTCAAGGAGGGGACGGTCTATTTCGCGGCGGGGGTGTGGCCGTTCCTTGGGACGTTCGTCTTCGCCCTCGACGCCGAGACCGGCGAGGTCGAGTGGGCCAACACCGGAGAGGGCCCCCGGTGGGAGGAACAGGCATATCGCAACGCGTACTCCTTTGCCGGGCTGGCCCCGCAGGGGTACCTGGCCGCCTCGGGCGACCGGCTGGTCGTGTCCGGCGGACGGGGACTGCCGGGGCTGTTCGACCGGACCGACGGGTCCCTGATCCACCTCAGTTTGCGTGGCAAGAACAGGGGCGGCTACCGGGTCCGGATTGAACGCGACCACTACAAAAACCACGGCCGCACCTTCCGCCTGAGCGATGGGGACGGGGAAGGCACGCCCGATCCCGACGAGTACGTGAAAGCGAGGCGGGCCAAACAGGGTGCGCTGCAGGAACGAACAGAGACGATCAAAGAAGCTCTGGGCGAGGACGACGAAGTGTTTGAGAGCATCGTCGCCGACGGCCGGCTGATCGTGACCACCACCGCGGGCCACATCTATTGCTTCGGCGCCGAGCAGACGGCCTCGCCCCCGGTGTTCAGCTACCGCCCCGACACCCCTGAGCCGTCCGACACGGAGGCCGGGCGGCTGGCCGCGGCGATCCTCGAGCGGTCCGGCGCCACCGAGGGCTACGCGCTGGTCGCCGGCGCCGGGGACGGCGAGCTGCTCGCCCAGTTGGCAGTGCAGTCGGACCTTCACATCGTGGCCTTCGAGCCCGACAGCGAGCGGATCGACACCGTGCGTCGACGGCTGGACCGGGTGGGGCTGTATGGCCCCCGGGTCGCCGTTATTCCGGGCCGGTTCGGCGAGTCGCACTATCCCAAGTACATCTCTTCGCTGGTGGTCGCCCCAGAACCGGAAGAGGCGGGTCTGGTTGCCGACGCCGCGACGCTCGAGTGGGTATACGAACGCCTGCGCCCTTATGACGGGCAGGCCTACCTCTGGCTCGACCTCAATGACGCGGACGTCCGCGCCGCTTTGGATGAGTTCGAGCCGGAGAACGGCGCGGTGGAGACCGATGAACGGTCGCTGGCACTTGTTCGCGAGGGCCCGCTGCCCGATACCGGGCAGTGGACGCACCAGTACGCCGATTCGGCCCAATCCGTGCTGTCACCCGATGACCGGGTGCGGCCGCCGTTCGGCCCCATCTGGTACGGTGGCCCCACCCACGACAACATCGTTCCCCGGCACTCCGGCGGCCCCCGGCCGCAGGTGGCCAGAGGGCGGGTGATCCTGCTCGGCGTCGAGACGATCAGCGCCCGATGCGTGTACACCGGTCGCGAGTTCTGGGAGCGCGAGTTCGAGGGCATCGGACATCCGTTCACCAACCTGCGGCTCGAACGGCGCTGGCGAGGCGGTCGGGGGGTCTACATGACCAACCAGCCCGGAGCTTCCTATATCGGCAGCCCGTATGTATCCCTGCCCGACAGCATATACGTTCGCTACGAGGGCCGCATCTACCGGCTCGACCCGGCCACCGGCGAAACGAAGGCGACGTGGGACCTGCCCGAACTGCCGCGGGGCGAGGACGAGGATGAGCCCGACTGGGGCCACATCAGCGTGTCGGACGACACCATCATCACGACCACGAACGCCCACATCTTCGAGAGCGGTCGGCTGGGCACCACCCGCGACCCGTGGGACGGGACCTCCAGCGACCGGCTGGTGGCCCTGGACCGCCACTCGGGCGAGGTCCTGTGGACCCGCGACGCCGAGATCGGATTCCGCCACAACGCGATTATCTCGGCTAATGGGCGCCTGTACGTCACCGACCTGCTGTCGGAAAAAGCCATCGAGATGGCCCAGGCGAGGGAGATGGAACTGGGAAGAGAATCGACGCTCTACGCCCTAAACATCAGAACGGGCGAGGAGATATGGAGCACCAAAGAGAAGGTGTTCGGTACGTTCCTCAGCTACAGCACAGAACACGACATCCTCATCGAGGGAGCATCGCGAGACGGACGCCGGCCGCTGGAGGACGAGCCGTCATCGGCAATGATCGCCCGGCGGGGCGAGAACGGCGAGATCCTGTGGCGGCGGACCGACGAGAGCTACAGCGGACCGGTTGTCCTGATGGGCGACATGATCGTGCCGGGACGGCCGGACCAGGCGATCGAACTGCTCACCGGAGAGGACAAGGAGCGGCCCCACCCGATCACCGGGCAGCCCGTGGCCTGGTCCTATCGCCGGGGCAAAGGCTGCGGCACGGCCACCGCCAACAATCGCATGCTGTTCTTCCGGACGAGCTCGGCCGGTTTCGCCGACATGAAGCACGGCACCGGGACGGGGATGATCGGCGGGTTCCGGTCGGGCTGTACGGCGAATCTCATCCCGGCCGACGGGGTGCTCAACGCCCCCGACTTCACCCGGACATGCACCTGTTCCTACCAGAACCAGACGTCGCTGGGGCTCATCCACATGCCCGAGATGGAACAGTGGATCGCGCAAGGCACACTCCGCCGCATCCGGGAACCGATCCAGCAGGTTGGCATCAACCTCGGCGCCCCGGGCAACCGCCACGCCGACAACGGCACCCTGTGGCTGCACTATCCCCGCGAAGCACGGACCCGCCCTCGGCCGGATCTGCGGATTCGAGATGTCGAGAACGACGAGGACGACGAGGACGATGTGGCCCGGTACTACCGCAAGCACTCACTATTCATCGAGGCCTCTTCCGGCCTGAACTATGTGGCGGCGTCGGGCAGGATCGGCATCCGCCGGCTCGACGTTCGCAACGTCCGGGGCGGCGGCGCCCGGTTCACGGTCACTCTCCATTTCGCCGAGCCGGAGGGGCTCGAGCCGGGAGAAAGAGTGTTCGACATCCAACTCGACGACGAGGTCGTGGTGAACGGCTTTGACGTGGCCGAGGTCGCCGGAGGAGCCAATCGCGCGGTCGCCAGAACCTTCGAGAACGTGGAGATCGACCGCCACCTGCAACTGCGGTTGAACCCGGCCGAAGGGAGCGAGCATCCGCCCGTACTCTCCGGCGTCGAGCTTATCCGCCAGGATGACTGACCGGCGGTGGCGGCAAGGGAGGGCAAAGTCCTTTCGCCCGACCGCTCGCCGGCCGATCTCGCTCCGCCAACCGAGGTAGCCGGCGCGTCGACGGCGGAGTAGCGGTCTTCTCTTACGAGGCGTCACCGGCTGGATCCGTGTGCTCCAGATACAGCTCGAGCTCTTCGCGGGTACATTCCGTGCGCGGCGGGGCATAATCCGGCAGGTCGCGCACATACGGGCAGTCTGCGGGGAACACGCCCAGCTCGATGCCCTCCTCGACGGTCAGGCAGTGAGGGTTCGCCTCGAAGCGTCGGTCGTACACTGTGCAAAGCCGGGTGGCGGGATCGAAGTGCCCGCAGTGGAACGGCAGATAGACCACCTCGCTGTCCAGGATCATCTTGAGACAGCAGCATCGGCCACAGCGTTCGCATCGGTCCCGATCAGACGTCATTGGACCGGCACCTCTTTGACGCCGAGTTCCTCGCGTGCGAACGTAATCCGCGGCCGCCTGAGGCCCACGTTCAATATCAGTGACACGGCGAGGAACGAGGCGACCAGCGAGGACCCGCCGTAGCTGATAAACGGTAGGGTTATCCCGACGATGGGCAATATCCCGGTCGCCATCCCCATATTTACCATCCCCTGTGCGACCAGCAATGTGACGGCGCCCGCCGCCAACAGCCGCCCGGTCCGCTCACGGCACCGGGCAGCGATGTCCAGGCCCGCGGCCGCGAACAGCAGATACCCGAGGATGACAATGCTCGCCCCGAGGAAGCCCGCCTCCTCGGAGATGACCGCGAAGATGAAATCGGTGTTCCGGAAGCCGATATAGTTCAGCCGGTTCTGGCGGCCCCGGCCCAGGCCCCGGCCCGTCCATCCGCCGGACCCGATGGCGATGGTCGTCTGAAGCCGATCATGGAACCGGCCCACCCGTTCGGCCTGTGTCACCTCCTGTCCCTGGCGGAGCCACACGGTTACCCGGTCTCGCTGGCCCGGCTTCATCCCCATCCAGAGCAGGGGCATGGCCAGGACGGCCGCCAGTGCCAAGGTCACGAGGTGCCTTGGTCGTGCCTCCGCCACATACACCATCGCCGCGGCCATCGGGATGAATATCAGGGCGGTGCCCAGGTCGGGCTGGATGGCGATGAGGCCCGCCGGGACCGCGGCGAGGGCGAACACACCGACGATATGCCCGAAACGCCGGGCCTTGTGACGGTCGGACAGAACGTGTGCCAGCAGCAGCAGGGTGGCGATCTTGGCCAACTCGGACGGCTGGAACCGTATCCCCCCGCCCAGCTCGATCCACCGTGTCGCTCGATTGATCACTCGTCCGTACAGCCGGACGGCGACGAGAAGGACCAAGCTGCCGGTGTACAGAAAGATCGATATTTGCGTCAGCACCCGATAGCTCGGCACCAGGAGCAACAGCGCCGCGGCCACTCCCGCTGCCGCCCACACGAGTTGTTTCTGTGGGCTCGAGGTGTAGTGGCCCTGTCCGCCCCGGTCGGACCGATATGACGCGCTTCGCATATACGGCCAGGTGAACAGGACCAGGGCCAGGACGATGAAGACGACTCGCCAGTCGAGGTGCCGGACGATGCGAATCGGGTTCATCATCGGCGTGTCTCCCCCCCCTCGATGCCGAGCAGTTCGAGCGGTATTCGGTCGAGGATGTCCCGGGCGATGGGCCCGGCTGTCCGGCTGCCCGAGTCGCCTCGCGACAGGCGCTCCACCGCGACGACAAACGCGATCTGCGGGCGGTCGTGCGGGGCAAAGCCCGCGAACCAGCCCACGTTGTCCACCACCACCTCGCCGTTACGCCGGACCGTCCGTTGGGCGGTGCTCGTCTTCCCGCAGACCTTGAACGGGCGGTTGAACCCGCTGAACGCGACGCGGCCCGTGCCTCCCTGTTCGTTGACCGCTCGATACATCCCCGACCGGACCATATCGAGCGATGACCGGGAGATGCCGAGTTGTTCGGACCGGCGGCTGTCGTGCAGGGGCTGCCCATCACCTTCTTCCTGAAAGGACCTCAGTTCGCGTACCAGCGTGACGGGGACGAGCGTGCCGCCGTTGGCGAGGGCCGCCATCATCTGGACGGTCTGCACGGGGGTCACCGCCAGTTGGCCCTGTCCGATCGTCATGTTGAGCAGTTCGCCGCCCGCGGCTTGGGCGGGCAGGTTGCCCGGGCGTTCGCTCGGGAATTCGACCCCGGTCTTCCGGCCGAATCCGAAGCGGCCGGCCATATCGATCAGGGCACTGTCGCCGATCTGCCGCCCAACAACAAAGAAGTAGGTGTTGCACGACCGCTGAATGGCTTGTTCGAGGTCGAGCGTCCCGTGCGGCGAATGGCAGCGAAAGTATCGGCGGCCATACTGCATCCCGCCGGCGCAGTTGACCCGACCCGACCCGGCATTGTTCTCCAGCCCGGCCAGCGCGGTCACCAGCTTGAATACCGAGCCGAGCGGCAGCCGGGCGCGCATCGCCCGGTTGAACAGGGGGTGGTCGGGATCATCGACCAGGCGCTGATAAGCGTGGGTGCTCCTGAAGACAGCGGGGTCATACGTCGGGCTCGAGGCGATGGCGAGAATGTGGCCGGTATGTACGTCGGCGACGACCGCCGCTCCCACGGCGGACCGGCCTTCGCGATAGGCGGCATTGGCCAGGGCGTCCTCGACGATGGCCTGCAGGCGGCTGTCGATGGTCAGCAGCACGTCGCGGCCGGGAGTCGCCGGGGCGCGGGCCAGCTCGCGCTGAGGGCGGTTGAGGTGGTCCCGCTCGACGCATTCGACGCCGAACCGGCCCCGCAGGTGATCGTCGAGCTTATGCTCGATGCCGTCCCGCCCGGCTCGCTGCTGCATGAAGTAACTGCGACCGGGCCATCCGGGATACTGGCGGAGTTTCCGTTCAACATCCGCCTCGTTGAACCCGGAGACGTATCCGATCAGGTGCGGTGCGAGTATGGTTTCCGCATCGCGACGCCGATTGGGCTGGATGACGAATCCGCGGAACTCGTCGGCCCGGGTCTCGATGGGGACAACGGCCCGGTCATAACATACGTCCTTTATAATGGTGACCGGGGCTGAGACCGGCGTCCGCAGTCGGGCGACATCGACGGCGGTATCGAGGACGTCGGCCAATATCTCCTGTCTCCGGTCGCGGGCCTTCCGATGCAGGCGATCGGCTGCCGCGATCAGCCCGGCGGGCAAGTCGGCTCCCTCGTGTTTCTTGATCTCGGCGGCAAGCTCGCCCGCTGCCGCCCGGAGGGTCCGCCGCAGGTCAGCGTCGGCCGCGTCGAGGGCCGAGCCCACCTTGTTGACGGCCGTCCTGACCGGCTCAGGCAACGTCTGGCCGGGGGTGGTTTGGGCCGCGTCGAGCAGTTCTCCGGCCGCTCCGGCCAGTTCATCCCGGCTGGGCCGGGTCAGGCGATCGATCTGTGTGACTGATCGGATAAGGTGGTCTGGAAGCGGGAACTCGTTCTTTCGGTGGACGACTTTGAGGAGCGGCTGTTGCCTCTGATCGAGGACTTCGACTTCCAGCTCGGATTCGGCCTCGACGATGACCTTCGGCTGCCCGTCCGGCCCGTTCTCGGTTCGCAGCCGCCATTCGGTATCCGCGATCCGAACGAGCTTCTGACTCCGGGGTACCCAGAACAACCGCCGAAGTGGATGGCGGATGGCTCGTTCGTCGGACGGATCGAGCCGGCCGATGATGACGGCCACGTCGTACCGGAGCCGGTCCTCGGCGAGGACGACTCCGTCGCTGGTCAGGATTCGTCCACGGGCGACATCGATGGGTGACAGGGCGACGGATTGCCGGTCGGCATAATCGCGATAATGGTCGCCGCGAACGATCTGGAGGAACACCAACCGCCCCTGGATGACGAGAGCCATCGCCACCATCACCAGAAACAGGATTCGCAAGCGGCGTTTATGCACGGCTGAACGTCCTTTGCGAAGGGGCGAGCAGGAAACGTTCCAAGGGCCGTAAGGCCAGAAATACCAGCGGCGCCACAAGGGCAGAATAAACGGAGGTCCGCCAGGCCAATGACAGAGCCGGACCCGCCGGGGCCGCCGACACGACCACCAGCACCAGGGCGAGGGCGACCCGGGCCACGAGGACCGCCGGCAACAGAACCAATATCTGGGCGAGGATACTGTCGAGAAAGAGTTCCGTACCCAACCGATGCAGAGCCAGAGCCAGCCCCCCGTACACAAGGGCCGTCGCCGCGAAGGGCAGAACCACGCCCGTCAAGTGGATATCCTGCAGAAGCCCGGCGATCCAGCCGACCCAGAACGCCCCCCATCGCGAACCCCGGCCGGGCCGCTCGTGGGCCGCTATGTAGAGGGCGAGCAGTAGGAGCAGCTCGGGCCGGGCGCGACCGATCTCAACGGCGGGCAGTACAGCCCCCTGGATGAGGGCCGCCAGGATCAGGACGCCGGTGATTCGAATCCATCGCATGGTCTCGTCGCGCAGGATGTCCTCTTTAATATATCGGCATAGAGCCCGCGCATACTTTAATACAACCTGGCCGGTCTCGGGCAGAAATCGCCCGGCGTCGAAGTATCTCGATCGGGCGGGGCCACACGGTATGATTCGGCGAGGCCGAAACACCCGGGAGGAGTGACCGTGGGCCGGCAGAATACAGGGCCGCCCAGCCGTTCATACTCGAAAAGCCGGGCGGGGACCTGAGGTTCGTGACATGTCCGATGCGGGGCTGGTTACCCTGCAGGCGGCGGGGGCGGGTCCGCTGTTCCGGGGTCCTCGACCATGAAATACCACGCCACGAGGACGGCGACCAGCGCCAGCGCGAGTACGAAAACCACGATGCCTACGCCAGCCCCGGCTTCCAGCGCCTCCGGCTCTCCGGCCAGCTTCTCGATCTCGGAATCGGTCAGATGGGCGAGCCGGGTCCGAACCTCGTCGATCGTGTATCCGCGGTTGATCATCCGGACCGAAAGACGGGCCTCGGGCGACACGGCGGTCACCTTTTCGACCAGTTCCAGACGCTGCTCGGGGGTGAGATGCTCCACAGCTTCGGCCAGCTTATCGGCGTCTGGCGACGATGCCTGATCGGCCATTGCCGCTGTTGGATACCCCGTACCGAGAGCGAGGGCGGCCATTGTTGCGAGAAACAGCCCGAGATTGAAGGCGTGATTCGTTCTCATCCTGTACACACTTCCTTTCGGTTAGTTCCGGCCGGTCCTTTTTGCCCGGTTATTGTCATTCGCTTTCAGAAAGGGCTTTGAACTCGCGAATCAGATCGACCCGGTCTACCGGCTCGCGGTCCACATCCGTCCAAGGGGCGAGCTCGCGATTGCCGAACGCGAAGACGGCGACAGGCCGCTCGGCCCGATAGAACAGGCCGCCCAGCGTCCGACCAACGAACCGGACCACGTTGCCGGCCGGGGCGCGGCCGTTGGGGAATGCGCCCCGCGCGGTACGCAGCACTCGGTTGTTGCGAATGGCCCACACCCTCGCCATTCCCTCGGGCTCGACGGTCACCACGGTGGTGAGGAACTGGCTCGTGTCGACCTCTTCGGGGCTCTTCCAGACCACGATGTACGCGAGCTGGTTGGAGAGGACGGCCCCGAGGACCTGGGAGTGCAAGCTGGTGACGTCGAGCGACACGTCCTTCGGCAAGGGCAGGCCGCTGCGCAGTGCATCGACCTTCTCCTCGTAGGTCAACGCGAGGGATTCTGACTCGGCTTCGCCCGCGTGTGCCTCTTCAAAAGACATCGCCCGGACCTGCTGATCCGGCGTCCCCATCTGGGCGAGCGTCGCCCGGTCCTGCTGGTACGCGGCTATGGAGATGCCCTCGACCAGCAGCGGCCGGGTGTGCCCCACTCGCAAAAGTTCGTCGACATCTGGAAGTTCGGGGACCTGGACCGAGACAGGTTTCGGCTGGCCCTGGATAAGGTTGATGTCGGGCAGGACCCGATCGCTGAAGTAGCTGGTGTCGAAGGTCCGCACCTCTGCGAATACCTCGAAGGTGGGGGCGTGGACCAGTGTGCGCTCGACCTTCCGTTCGAGCAGGTGGCGCAGGACGACATCCTCGTAAATGTTGATCCGGGTGCGATAGGTCCTGGGGAACGGGATAAGGCGGAGCAGCCCCCAGGAATCGCGGCCGGTCCAGCGGGTCTCGCGCAGGGTGACCCCCCGGTCGGCCCAGCTCAGGAGGCGCTCGAGCTGCTGCGGGTTGAACAGGTACTTGAGCATGATCTCATAGGAGATCGGGCTGGGGCTTTGCGATGTCTCGAGGTAGGTGTTGGCCCACTCGTCGTACATGGCACGGGCCTCGTTCAACCTGTCGCTCGGGACCTCGCGGCACAGGTTCTCGAATCGGTGCCCCATCGAGTACAGCACGTCGGCGAACGCGGGCAGCGGCAGGCGGACCAGCGCGTCCAGTGTCCTCCCCTGCTGCCACAGGTCGACCGTCCGCTGGTGTTCGGGCGGGATGACCTCGCGTACACGCCACACCTCGACCAGGTTCTGTGAGGTGCCGGGATAGAGGTCGATGCTCGAAAGGTCGAACCGGGCACGATACCGGCGCGGGAACGCGGTGAGCGTCCGGCTCAGCCAGCCGGTCCGCGCCTCCAGCTCGATGACCGGGTTCTCGTCGGCGTCAACCGACTGCACGCTGACCTTATGCCAGCGGGTCCCCCAGTCGGGCCCGAAGGAATTGAACCACTTGCCCTTCTGGTAAAGCTCGACCTCGGTACCCACCGGTTGGCTGACCTGAAGACCGACCGTACCGCATCCGGCGGCCAAGATCGCGAACAGGGCCAACAAGGTCCATCCTTTCCCCCGAATGCGTACAGCCCGCGAAGACGCTTGCCTCTCTGTCATACCTGGCTCCTTTCCTACCACAAAAAAATTCTCCGGAACAACCCGGACGTCTCAACAATTGCCATGGGCTGGCAGTCTCCAGTAGAACACCCGTCAGCCCAGATTATATTTTGCCAGAATGGTGTGTCAAGTACCATTTCCAGAAAAAAGGAAGAACCGTTTTCTCCGGCCCCCGGTCAGACGAACATCGTGGCCACAAACACCACCAGCACGATCGCCGCAATCGCACCGAGAATCCAGCCGAGCACAAACAATGCCTCCCGGATTATCTCCGACGGTTCGTCCTTGCGGGCCATGCTGTACACCAGGGCCACAATGATGCAGAGGACCAACCCGGCCACGTATTCGGCGGGGCTGCTCATAAGCTGGCCTCTCCTTCCTCTGTCGGGCCCGCGCGGTACAGGGCATCGCCGATGAGCAGGACGTTCAGGGCGCCGGCGACCAGTGTGTAGAGCATCCCCAGGTCGCCCAGTGTCGAGGCGGGGAACTCGTGGCTGCCCCAGGTGAGCACCAGTGCGGCGAGCGCCACCAGCCCGTTGGCCGCCTGAAGGATGAACGCATACGGGTGACGCCCCAGGTCAATGCATCCGCCCTGGGTAATCAATACGCCAGTGGCGAAGGTGACGGTGACCAGAAAGCAGAAGATTGCCCCCTTGATCCGCTGGCCGATGTACCAGTGGCCCATGCCGGGCACAAGCCACGCCAGGAGAACAGTCGCCGCGTATCGTCGTTTCATCGGTTGGAGGTGTGCCTTGGCTACAGAGTTACTGTCGGCCGGGCCGGAACGGGCTCCCGAGCCGCCGCATTTGATCGATCAACTCCTCGTATCGCGGGTCCGACCGCAGGGAGTCGAGGTCGGCGTCCGACTCCAGGTGATCTTCGTCCCGGTACCCCAACCCAACCGCCTCGTGCAAGGCGTCGAACGCCTCGTCGCTCCGGCCGAGAAGTGCATAGCTGCAGGCGAGGTTGTAGTGGACGATCGGGTCGTCGGCGCGGAGTTGGGACAGGCGCTTGTCCACCGCCAGCCCCTTGTCATACATCTGGTTGGTGGTGTACAGGGTGCCCAGCAGCATGAGCACCTCGACGAAGTCCGAGTTGCGGCGGAGGATGTCCTCGTAGAACGCGATCTCCCACCGGGAAGTCGGGTCAAGCTGCTCGGGGGACGGTTCGTTCGGAAACAGATCGCCCATACGACAACGCCTCTGCAAGATCAGTTCAGCCAGTTACGTGCTCATTGAATCCATTATATTTCCCCGCTTCCCGATGTCAACGCCGCGAAAACAGAACGATCGCGACGGCCCTGTTGGTGTCGTCGATGATTCTCGCACGCCGGAAATCAGCGTGGGCCTTTTCGGCCGCCAGGCGGGAACGCGTCAATGCCTCCGGTCCATCCGTCGTTCGCTCCCGACCTGTAAGCGTCCCAGGCGGTTGCAGGGCAGGGACGTTTATGCTATAGCTTGTCCTGAGCCAATGCCTTGCTCCGGCCGGCCGCGGCCCGGCTGCCGGGGAAGGCCCGAAGCCACATTTTAGCATATGCGCTTTCACCTGCCCGGAGTACAAGTATGAACACCATTCCGGAACTGCCCGAGGTTCCGTTCGGCCCCCACCAGATTACCCGGTTGATCGTCGGCGGTAATCCGTTCTGCGGGAATGCCCATAATACCGATGCTATGCGCCGGGACATGCTCGATTACTACACCGCCGAGCGCGTGGTCGAGGTGCTCGACCGCTGCCGGCGTGCGGGGATCAACGCGTTCCAGGGGCGCGGCGATTACCACCGCGTGCTCTATTGGCGAGAGCTCTTCCGGCGCGAGGGCGGCGACCTGCATTTTATCGCACAGACCGCCTCGGAAATGCACGACATTTTCGAAAACATCCGGGTGCTCGCCGCCGCCGGCGCCGTCGGGGTCTATCAGCACGGGACGGAGACGGATAAGTTGTGGCACGCCGGGCAGATCGACGCGACGAAAGACTACCTCGCCTGCATGCGGGACGCGGGAGTCCAGGTCGGCCTGGGCACTCACATCCCGGAGGTTATCGAATACGCCGAGGAGAACGACTGGGATATCGATTTCTACATGGCCTGCTTCTATAACCTGAGCCGCCAGCCAAGGGAGAGCGAACTGGTCACCGGGAAGCGGGAAACGGTCCCCGAGGAGTACCTGGCGGAGGACCGCGAGCGGATGTGCGAGACGATCCGGGCGACGGACAAGACGTGCCTGGCGTTCAAAATCCTCGCCGCAGGCCGACACTGCACTACCCAGGAGGAGGTGCAGGCCGCCTTCGACTATGCGTTTGCCCACATCAAGCCGCAAGACGCCGTCGTCGTCGGCATGTTTCCCAAGTACATCGACCAGGTGACGCTCAATGTCCGCCATGCCCGCGAGGCGATTGCCCGGGCCGCCGACGATGCGATGTGATCCGGGAATCATCCGACTCCCCGAATGCCTGCGGAACACGTGCCGACGTGTATTTACTTCTGGATTTTTGAGAACTTTTGTGCTAAATTTGCGTTATAGATGATGCGAGCATGAGAACGCGGTCGTTTTGAGTCGTTTAATGAGGTATTCGCGATGGAACAGTTGACTCTGGGCGAATGGGTGCGTTCTCAACTGAAGCGGGCACCGTCTTTTGCACTGGCCTCCGCAATTACCGGGATCCTGCTGTTCATCTGCGCCACCATCGAGTATGCCCCGGCGAGCGAACCGCCGCCGACCCTCCCCCCGGTCAGGGCGGAAATCGATCAGGAGGTCAGGCAGCAGCTCGATGAGATCGACCGGAACGTCGACCCGGAGGCACCGGAGCTCGAGCCGACCGACGAGATGGTCGAAGAGTCGGTCGAAAGTATGGTTGACACCGAGACCGATGTGATTGACGACGACTTCCACGTCGAGGCGGACTTCGTGGAAGACGACAGTATGGTCACCCAGCCCACCGACCCGCTTCCGGCGGAATTCTCTGAGCAGTTGGCGACGATCAGTATTGATGCCGGCAGCGGCGGGTTCCGCGGCGAACTCAGCCAGATCCGCAGCCCGGCCGGCAGGCGACGGATGGCTCGACAGGCGGGGATGCAGGAGGGCACCGACGATGCGATCCTCGCAGGACTCCGCTGGCTCAAGAGGGTCCAGGACAGGGAGACGGGCGGATGGGATGCTAGAAAATGGGGGGGCAACCGGACAAGAACCACCGCAGGAATCTCCGGTCTCGCCCTGCTCGCCTTTCTGGGATACGGTTGCACTGACGTACCCGAAGGCGAACTGGCCGAGTTCGCCCCTACCGTGGTCAAGGCGATCGAGCATCTGATCGACATACAGGAGCAATCGCCCGACTCGAACCGCACCGGCTGGTTCGGAGAGCGGTTGTACAGCCAGGGCATCGCCACGATGGCCCTGGCCGAGGCGTCGGAGATGGTTCAGAACCCATACCTCCGTCAGCGGGCTCGCGAGGCGGCCCAACTGGGGCTTGACTACATCCTCGAATTGCAGCCGGAACACGGCGCTTTCTCCTACACCGGGCCGGGCACAGACGTGTCGGTCACCGGGTTCCAGCTCCAGGCCCTGAAGGCGGCTCTCACCGCCGGGCTGGATGTGCCCTCGGAGGCGCTCGCCCGGACGGAGCGGTTTTTCTCGATCTCCATGCACAGCAGCGGGTCCACCCCTTATCGCATTGACCCCGAACGCACTGTCCAGCGTCGCGGCAGAAAAAGAGACAATATGACCGCAGTCAGTCTTACCACCCGCCTCTGGTTAGGCCAAAGTCGCCGATCAGAAGCCGCCCAGTTACAGGCGGAGTTTCTGACAAGAGACAACCGCCATCTCAATGTCGCCCGGGCGGGCCGTAACGTGTACCAGATCTACTACCTGAGTCTCGCGATGTACAATATGGGCGGACAATACTGGCACGACTGGAATGAGGCCTTCAACGAGCCCCTGCGGGAAGCACAGGTCAAAACCGGGCCACACGCCGGAAGCTGGGACCCGGAGAAACATACTCGCGGCACACAGGGCGGGCGCGTATATACCACCACGATGGCCCTGATGTCGCTCCAGGTGTATTTCCGCTACCTGCCCACCTACCAGGCCCTCGATGCCTTCTGAGGGGACAGGTTGGGCTGCCGCAATTTGAAGCGAGGCCGGGCTTTTATTATGATGTCCGTAAACATCTGACCATTGTTCGGTATGGGCGCCTTTGCAGACCCACTCGAATACTCGACCGTGGCCGGGTGCTGCCTGCATATTTTTCGGTGATTCTGAGAACTTTTCGACCGATTATCCGTTAAAATGAATGCGGGCTTGTAGGCCCGAGGATAATGTGGGTCTGGCAAGAAGGGCCAAGGAGGTAGATTTCTATGGAACAGTTAACCCTGGGCGAATGGGTGCGTTCCCAACTGAAGCGGGCGCCGTCTTTTGCACTGGCCTCCGCAATTACCGCGATCCTGTTGCTCATTTGCGCCACCATCGAGTACGCCCCGGCGAGCGAACCGCCGCCGACCCTGCCACCGGTCCGGGCAGAGGTCGAGCAGGAGATGAGACAGCAGCTCGAGGAGATCGACCGGAATATCGACCCGGAGGAACCCGAGCTCGAGCAGACCGACGAGATGGTCGAAGAACCGGTCGAAAGCACGGTGGATACCGAGACTGATGTCGTCGATGACGACTTCCACGTCGAGGCGGACTTCGTGGAAGACGACAGCATGGTCACCCAGCCCACCGACCCGGTCCCGGCAGAATTCACCGAGCAGTTGGCGGCGATCAGCATCGACTCGGGCAGCGGCGGGTTCCGCGGCGAGCTCAGCCAGATCCGCAGCCCGGCCGGCAGACGACGGATGGCCCGACGCGCCGGGATGCACGCCGGCACCGACGAGGCGATCCTTGCCGGACTCCGCTGGCTCAAGAATGCCCAGAACCCCGAGACGGGCGGATGGGACGCTCAGAGATGGGGCGGAAGCCGCAGTCACTCCGGGGGCGTCTCCGGCCTCGCCTTGCTCGCGTTTCTGGGGTACGGCTGCACCGACCTCCCCCGCGGCGAGTTGGCCGAGTTCGCCCCCACCGTGGTCAAGGCGATCGAGTACCTGATCGATCGGCAGGAACAGTCGCCGGACTCCGACCGCCTGGGCTGGTTCGGCGGGCGGTTGTACACCCAGGGCATCGTCACGATGGCCCTGGCCGAGGCCTCTGTGATGGTCCAGAATCGGTACCTGCGCGAACGCGCCCGCGAGGCGGCACAACTGGGGCTCGACTATATCCTGAGACTCCAACCGGAGCACGGCGCCTTCTCCTATACCGGGCCGGGCCGGGACATGTCGGTCACCGGGTTCCAACTCCAGGCACTGAAGGCGGCTCTGACCGCCGAGTTGGACGTGCCCTCGGAGGCGCTCGCCAGGGCCGAGCGAGTCCTTGCTATCTCTATGACCGGCAGGGGGTCCACGCCCTATCGCATCGACCCTGAACTCAGTCAACAGCGCGGTAGCGGGAAGTTCAGCATGTCGGCGGTCACGCTGACCTGCCGGCTCTGGCTGGGCCAAAGCCGCCGGTCTGAAGCTGCACAGCGCCAGGCGGAGTATCTAACCCGCAACGACCAACATCTCTCCCAGGCCAGCGACCCCAGCAATCTGTATATCATCTACTACACCAGCTTGGCGATGTACAATATGGGCGGGCGTTACTGGCACGACTGGAACGAGGTGTTCAACGAGGCCCTGCGGGAAGCACAGGTCAAGGACGGGCCGGACGCCGGAAGCTGGGACCCGGGTATCCACAGCGGTGGCGGCGCCCGCAGCGGCGGTCGCGTGTACACCACGGCGATGGCCCTGATGTCGCTCCAGGTCTACTTCCGCTACCTGCCCACTTACCAGGCGCTCGACGCCTTCTGAACGGGGCGGTCCGGCCCCCCGGCGGCATCGTCCAAATTGACGTCCGAGCGACGGGGCGATATAATCTCCGCTTGTCGACATGCCGCGGCCCGGCAGCCGCGGTATTTCCTTTTCGTTATCGTCCACCATAAATCGAGGCAACCTTGCGGATCATCCTCGCCAGGACCGCCGGTTTTTGCATGGGGGTGAAGCGGGCGACGGAGAAGGTCCTTGCCATCGCTCGCCGCTCGGGCGAGCCGGTCTATACCTACGGCCCGCTGATCCACAACCGCCAGGTGATGGCGATGCTCGAGCACCGGGGAATCCGAGCTCGAACCGAGTTCGAGGACGACGAGGAGGGCACGGTCCTCATCCGTGCTCACGGTGTGCCGCCCGATGTCGTTGACGAGTTGGAGCGAGCCGGGTTCGAGGTCGAGGACGGCACCTGCCCGCACGTGGTGAGAGGCCACCGGTCGGTCGCCCGGCGGTCGGCCGAGGGCTTCGACGTGATCATCGTGGGAGACCGGGACCACGACGAGGTGATCGGGCTGGCCAGCCGCGCCCGGCAGGACTGCCACATCATCGCCACCCCCGAGGAGGCCGGAACGGTCCCGCTCGGGCCGAAGGTCCTGGTCGTCGCCCAGACCACGTTCAACAAGGAACATTTCCAGACGATCGTCGAAGTGTTGCAGTCCCGCAAGCCCGACGTAGAGGTGGTGAACAGCATCTGTCACGCGACCACCGATCGGCAGGAGGAAGCGAGACGGCTGGCGGAACAGGTCGATGCGATGGTGGTCGTGGGCGGATTTCACAGCGCAAACACTCGTCGCCTGGCGGAGATCGCCCGCGACACCGGGACTCCAACATTTCACGTCGAGACCGCCGACGAGCTCGATCCGGCAAACCTGGCCGGATTCGAGACGGTGGGAGTGACCGCCGGGGCCTCCACTCCGAGCTGGATCACCCGGACGGTGATCGACCGGATTCGCGAGGCGCCGGGCCGCCGGTCGGCCCTGGGCCGGGCCTGGAATGCCTGGCTGTCACTGCTGTTCGACGGCAACCTCTACGTGGCGGCCGGTGCGGCCGCTCTGACCTACGCGGCCACCCGCCTGCTGGGCCTGGACCTGCCGAGCCGGTGGGCCCGGGCGGCGCTGATGCTCGCCGCGTTCGGATATATCTTCGCCGCCTACGTGATCGGCCGCCGGGCCGAACTGCTTGCCGGCGGTCCGCCGGTGACGCGCCGGGCCGACTTTTACCGGGCGCACTCCGGGGCGATGAACGCGGCGTCGGTCCTGCTCGGCCTGGTCTCACTGGTGGTGCTCATCCCCTTCGGCTGGCTTTCGGTCGCTCTGGTGGGCGCTGCGTATGCTGTGTCGATGGCCTATGCCCGGCTGATGTCGCCCGGTGGCGGCGGTGTATTGTCGGTACTTCGGAACGTCCCCGCGTCGAAGGACCTGGTGGCGGCGACAGGCTGGACGGTGGTCGCCGTCCTGGTCCCGGCGGTTGCCGCAGACGGCCCTTCGGTGTATGCTGTTATTCCCACGGCGGCGCTGGTCTTCGGCCTGGCTTTCATCCGGTCGGTGATGTTCGACTTCAGCGACGTGATGGCCGACCGCCTGCTGGGTCGTGAGACCTTGCCCGCGCTGATCGGTGTGCCGAACGCGGGTCGTGTTCTGGCGGTCATTGCTGGGGCCATCGTCCTGGTGCTGGCCGGGGCGGCGTGGCTCGGCTGGTTCGAGGGCCGCGGACGGCTGGCGGGATGGCTGTTGCTGTGCCCGGCTTACGTATTGGTCTATCTGCTGGTCTTCCGGGGCTGGGTGACCGCGTCGGAGCGCCGGTGTGGAGTCGTCGCCGACGGTGGGATGCTGTTGGCCGGCGTGATCGCTCTTCTATATTGATTGGCAAAGGTTATGGACGACGAACTGAGACAGAAACTCGACTCGATTGAGGAGGCCCTGGTCAACGTCAGGGATTCTCTTTGACGTACCCGCCAAGGAACCACAGATCGCAGAGATCGAGGCGGAGATGGCCAAACCGGATTTCTGGTCGGACTCCGACGCGGCCCAGAAGCTGATGCAAAAGATGAAGCGGCTCAAGGCCGATGTCCAGCCCGTCCGGGAGCTCGAGGCCCTGTACGAGGAAGTCGCCCTGCTGCTCGAGCTGGCCTCGGAAGAGAACGACGAGGCGTCGCTCCGCGAAGTCCGGGAGGACGTGGCGAAGCTCGAGTCGGGGCTCGATGCACTTCGATTCCGCCTGATGTTCAGCGGACCGCACGACGACAAGAACGCCTTCGTCAGCATCCACGCGGGGGCCGGTGGGACTGAGTCCTGCGATTGGGCCGAGATGCTGCTTCGTATGTACCAGCGATGGGCCGAGCGACACGATTTCGACCTCCGGATGATCGAGCACCAGACCGGTGACGAGGCCGGCATACGCCGGGCGACCATCAACGTCATCGGCTCCTACGCCTACGGGAACCTGAAGAGCGAGATCGGGGTGCATCGGCTGGTGCGCATCTCCCCGTTCGACTCCGGCGCCCGACGCCACACCTCGTTCGCCTCGGTCGATGTGGTGCCCGAGCTCGAGGACGACATCCAGGTCGAGCTGAACGAGTCCGACCTGCGGATCGACACCTATCGCTCCAGCGGGGCCGGCGGCCAGCACGTCAACGTGACCGACTCGGCCGTCCGCATCACCCACATCCCGACCGGGGTCGTCGTGCAATGTCAAAACGAACGGTCACAGCACAAGAACCGGGCGACCGCGCTCAAGCTGATGCGAGCCCGGCTCTATCGGCTGGAGGAGCAGAAGCGGGAGAAAGAACTCCGCGACCTGTACGGGGAGAAGGGCGAGATCGCCTGGGGCAACCAGATCAGATCATACGTCCTCCAGCCCTACCAGATGGTCAAGGACCATCGGACCGAACACGAGACCGGGAATACCGAGGCCGTGCTCGACGGAGACATCGACCCGTTCATCAAGGCCTACCTCAGAAGGAGTATGCAGAAATGATGTCCCTTCATTCCCTTCGTCGGACGGACCCCGACATCTACGATGTGCTGGTCCGCGAGGTTGACCGGCAGCGCAGCCACATCGAGCTGATCGCCGCCGAGAACTTCGTCAGCGAGGCGGTCCTCACCGTCTCCGGCTCCATCATGACCAACAAGTACGCCGAGGGCTACCCCGGCAAGCGCTACTACGGTGGATGCGAATACTACGACGTGGTCGAGAACCTGGCCCGCGACCGGGCGACCGAGCTGTTCGGGGCCGACCACGCCAACGTACAGCCGCACTCCGGCTCACAGGCCAATATGGCCGTACTGTTCGCCGTCCTCGAACCGGGCGACCCCGTGCTGTCGATGTCGCTCGCCGCAGGTGGCCACCTGTCGCACGGGGCCCCCAAGAACTTCAGCGGCATGTTCTACGATGTCGTCACCTACGGCGTCAACCGGGAGACCGAGCGGATCGACATGGACGAAGTGCGGGACAAAGCCCGGTCACACCAGCCCAAGCTCATCATTGTGGGGGCCAGCGCCTATCCGCGGGCCATCGACTTCGCCGCGTTCCGTTCGATCGCGGACGAAGTCGGCGCACTGATGCTCGTCGACAGCGCCCATATCGCCGGCCTGATCGCGGCGGGGCTGCACCCCAACCCGGTCCCCCACGCCGATTTCGTGACCCTCACCACTCATAAGACGATGCGCGGCCCGCGCGGGGGTATCATCCTGTGCCGGGACGAGTACGCCGACCGGATCGATGCCCTGGTCTTCCCCGGCATACAGGGCGGGCCGCTGATGCACACCATCGCCGGCAAAGCGGTCGCTCTCAAGGAAGCGATGTCCAACCGGTTTGTCAAATACCAACGTCTGATCGTCCGCAACTGTGGTGCGATCATCGACCGGATGCGCGAGGCGGGGTACCGCATCGTGTCGGGCGGCAGCGACAACCACATGTGCCTCATCGACCTGAACAGCCGCGACCTGTCCGGGGACAAGGCCAGCAAACTGCTCGAGCAGGCCGGTATCATCGTCAACAAGAACCTCATCCCGTTTGATCCCCGGCCGGTCACCCAGACCAGCGGCATCCGAATCGGCACGCCCGCGGTGAGCACCCGGGGGATGGCGGACCCCGAGATGAATCAAATTGCGGATTGGATTGACAACGTGCTCCGAAATCCAGATGATAGTGACCTGAGAAGACATATCCGCGAGGAGGTGGCCGAGCTGTGCGCCCGGTTCTCCCTCCACCCGGACCTATGAACGATGAAGGAGCCAGAAACATGAAACGAATGGCTTGGCACCTTGCCCTGTCGGGAGTAATGATCCTCGCCGTCCACGCTCTGGGCTGCACCGCCGTCACGCCCGCCACGATGGTCGCAGACGAAATCGAGGAACAGTTCATGACCAAAGGCCAGGAACTGGAGGACGCCCTCGTCCGCATCCACGAGGCACTGATGGCAAGCGGCGAAAGGACGAGCGAGCAGTTGGGCAATCTATATGACAAGCTGGTCGCCACCTACGAGAGGGATCACCGGCCGAGCAAGCTCGTCTTCTTCCCGGAAGACAAGACGCCCGACCCGGTTACCCCCACCCCGGACCGGCCGGACGTCACGCCGGACCCGGATGTGCCCGAGGCGCCCACCGAGAGGATTGACCGGAACATCGTCAGCCGGGCGACGCTTACCCGGCGCGGCCTGCAGGTCTTGTGGCGGCTGGAACTCGACGGGACGGGCATCCACTCCGCATACCTCGACGACGGCCAACTCTATCTGATAACAAACGGCAACCGCATCTACTGCATCGACCAACGGAGCGGAATAACAAGGTGGGTCTATACGCTGGAAAGACGGCTCGACACAGAGGTGGGGTTCAGCCCCGATTACCTCATTTTCAGCTCGCTCGACACCATCCACGTGCTCGACAAGGCCGACGGCACCGAGAGATGGCGGTTCGAGACGGACATCAAGCCCGCCTCACAACCCTATGGCGACGAGACCCGGTTCATCTTCGGGGCTTGGAACGGCGATGTCCACGGGTTCCGGTTCGGAGACATCCATCCGCACTGGACATTCCGAGCGGGCGACCGCGTGTTCGTCCGACCGGATTACCACGATGGAATGGTGTATGGCGCAGCCGATGACGGCAACCTGGCCATATATAACGCCGAGAGGCGTTTGATGCACGAATCGTTCGACCTGGGCGGCCGACCGGCCGGCATCGCCAGCACCGAAAACATGCTCTACGTGGGCAACGAAAACTTCGAGGTGACCGCAATACACCGAGCGACCCTCAACAGAAGGTGGTCGTTCGGGGCCGGCGGAAGGGTGACCGACGGCCCGTGGCTCTCCGAGGACGAGGACGCGCTCTATTTCACGGCATTCCGGGACGGCCTGTACTCGGTCTCCGCAATGGAGGGCGACGAGCGCTGGTTCCTCAGGGGCGGACTCAAGCCCGTGGCCAGAAGCGGCAACAATCTCCTCGTCCTGAGAGAAGCGGACCGGATCTCGATGGTCGATGACGACACCGGCCAGGTGCAGTGGTCCGAACCCATCGCCCCGTTCGTCGGCGTCGTGACCAACCAGGATAACGACATCATCTCGCTGTACACAGCAGACGGCCGAGTCTACGCCGTCGCGTCCGGGAACTGATGAGCTTCGGCCGTGCCCTGACCGCGCTGTGCATCGCCATCGGTATATGCTCTGTCGCCGGACGGGCAGGCGCGGATGTGGAACGGCTGGTGATTCGCTCCGGCTCACCGCTCGAGCCGCCCAGCCCCTTCCCGGGCACACTCCTTCGCGTATTCCGCCACGCTTCAAAACTGAGTTACGGGCGAACCCGAGCCGACGTCACCCGGTGGCGGACGGCGGAGGCCGACGTGATGATCACGGTGAAGGCCGGGTACGATACCCTCCGCTTCCGAGTGACAAGGGGCGACCGCCACCGGGCCGAGGACCACACCATCACCGCCCCGTCCGCTGCGGAACTGGTGCCCGCTTTAGAGCAAGCTCTCGCTGAGAAGGACGGAACCCCGCCCCGGAAATACCAGCCGCCCGCCATCCCCGCAGAGGCATTGGCGGCGTTCGAGAAGGCGCTGTCCGTCGATGGCGACTCGCCTGAGGAACTGATCGAGCGGCGAAGCCAACTGGAGATTGTGGCGAGCAAGGCGTCCGACTGGCCGCTCGCCCATCTGGACCTGGGCAGGATCGTCGCACTGCAGGGCGATTTCGCCGGCTCGCTGGCCCACCTCCGCAGGGCACACGAACTGGACCCCGACCATCCGGACATCCAGGCGGAACTGGCACGAGCTTATCGACGGGTGGGGCGGCCGGTCGAAGCCCTGTCGCATTACTCGCGGGCACTGCGAGCCGTCCCCCACGACCCGTGGATACGCAACAACCACGCCGTCGCACTGCTCGCCGCCGACCTGCTCGACCGAGCCGAGCGGGAGCTGCGGCGTGCCATCGAGCTCGAGCCGATGCACGCCGACGCACACCTCAACCTCGGCACGGTGCTGCTGGCGAAGGGGCGAGACGAGGAAGCAGAGGGGCACTACGAACGGGCGATCGAGCTGGCGCCCGACGAGGCCGGCCCGCGAATCGTGTATGCCCAGCAATTGACCAGCCGCGGCCGACTGCGGCAGGCAATCGCACTGCTCGAGGAGGCCGTCGAGGCCGACCCGGACCATCCCGCCGCTCGACTCGAATACGCACTGGCCCTAGCCCGCCGCAAGCTGTTCACCCAGGCGATCGAACAACTCCACCAGGTGCTCGAACGCCGGCCCGATGACCGAAAGGCGATCTACAACCTCGGCATCTGCTACGTCCACAGCGGACGACCGGACGAGGCGGTCGAACTGCTCGAAGCCGCGATCCGGGAGCAGCCCGAGGCCGCCGACCTTTATTATGCCCTGGGGCTGGCCTATGAGGAGAAGGGCGACAGGACGCTGGCCCGGGGAGCGCTCGAGATGGCGCTGGAGAAAGAGCCGGAGTTCGCCCGGGCACAGATCGCCCTGGACCGAGTCAAGGGCGACGATCCGCCCGCGCCCGACCTGGCGTGGCCGTGGGGCGGTTGGTGCCGGAGAATGGGCGGCGGTAGCGGGGGAAGCTCGCCGGCATCCGCTGTGCCGACGGCGATCGTCCTCATCGCCTTGCTGGGGCCGGGCCTCGCAGCCCGACGCCTGCGGCGGCCGTCATCCGACTGACGCAAACCACTCGCAAATCGGCCGGGTATAGCGATGGCGAGCAAAAGACCGCTCCCCCGGCGGTCTTGTGTGGGGGAGCGGCCTTTCGTGTTGTCTTACGGCTCAGGCGCCTGATTGTTCGTCGACGTATTTCGCGATGAACGTGATCGCGTCGCCGACGTTCTTGACCTCGAGCGCCTCGTCCTCGTCCATCTCGATATCGAACTCCGCCTCGAAGCCGGCGACGAGCTCGATGCTCTGGATAGACTCGGCGTTCAGGTCCTGGACGAACCGGGAATCGCTCGATATCTGGTCCACCGGCACCCCGAGTATGTCGCTGGTCACCTGCTTGACGCGATTTTCAACATCCTGCATGTCCGCCATTTTCTCTCCTTGTACAAGTTATCGCTTGAACGCCTTCCTGATCGCCTCACGGAGCTTTGGCTTGACCATGTTGCGGACGTGAGCGAGCAGACGCTCGTCGGCGGGCGAGAAATCTTGCCCTCTCCGCTTCATGGCGGCCCGCGCCGTGAACAGCATATTCTTGAAGCCCAGACCGCGGGTCGGCCGGTCGTTAATCATCCAGCAGAACGACGGGACCTCCTTCGGCATCAACGCCCCGTTGAACACCAGGTTCGACATCACACCGATGATGGTCCCGGTGTTCAGCAGCGTCCCGATGCTCGTCTTGGTATGATCGCCGATGAACGACCCCAGGAACCGCTCGCCGGTATCGACCAGCTCGTCTTTGAAATAGACGCTGACCCCGGTGTAGTCGTTCTTCAGGTCGCTGTTGGTCGTCATCGCCCCCAGGTTCACCCATTCGCCCAGGTAGCTGTGTCCGAGGTACCCGTCGTGGTACTTGTTCGAGTAGCCCTGCATGATGGAGCACTCGACCTCGCCGCCGACCCGGCAGGCGGGCCCGAACGAACAGCCCTCCCGCATCTTGCCCCCGTGAAGCTGGCAGTCGGGGCCGACGTAGGCCGGGCCTTCGATCCGGGTGTGGGGCAGGACCTTCACCCCGTCCTCGAGGACGACCGGGCCGCCGGTCACGTCGATGGGCACCATCGGGCCGACCTCGGCGGTCTCGGCGACGTACAGTCGGTCGGGGTCGCCGACCACGCAGCTCGTCTCGTGCAGGTCGCCGTGGACCCCGGCCCGGTCCGCGTACAGCCGCTCGAAGTCCTTCTCGAGCATCGCCGCGTTGTGCCGGATGAGCAGCCACGGTGCGTCGATCATCGTCGTCTCGGCCTCGTCCGCCGACAGCTTCTCGCACAACGCCGCGAGGACCGCTTCGAATGTCTCGGCCGCGTTCTCGCCGGACGCCCCGTCCCGGGCCTCGGCGAGTGTGTCTGCCGATACGCGGGCCGCGACCAGTGCCTCTCCGGCCGTGACCGCCTGGTCCTCGCCCAGCCCCGACAGGTCCACCGCCCCGTCCACCAGCAGCCCGCCGTTGACCAGCAGCACGTCGCCCTCGAGCTGATCGAGGTCGTTGACCGGGCTGTCCGTCTTCTCGGCGTACGACTCGGCCATCCAGTCCCGGACGAAGCAGGCGGCGGAGTCGGCCCCTGCGGCGTGGACGATCTTCTCCAGCAGGGTGGTCGCGCCGCAGCGCAGCTCGAAGATGGGCCGGAGATAGGTCAGTGGAAAGATGTTCTCGTACGTCTGGTCCTCGAAGACGATGAGTTTCATGGACTCGGGCAACCTCCTCTATGTTCGGTTTTGGGGGCTTCGTCTGATGATCGGCCCGACCGGTTCGGGCCCGATCGCCTGCCCCGAATTCAATCTTCGACGGGCAGCGTGAGCTTGCCCGCGGCATCCTCGGTCACAATCAGGGTCGCATAACGATGGAGCTGCAGCACGCTCGCCGGGCACATCGCCGTCAGCGGCCCTTCACAGGCGTCCTTGATGGCGTCGGCCTTCCCCTCGCCCGAGGCGAGCAGGATACACTTGCGTGCGGCGATGATCGTCCCGATCCCCATCGTGATGGCATAACGGGGGACATCGTCGATGGAGTCGAAGAACCGGGCGTTGTCCTGCCGCGTCTTCTCGGTCAGCGTCTTGATCCGGGTGAGCGAACCGAGCGATGAGCCGGGCTCGTTGAATCCGATATGCCCGTTCCCGCCGATCCCCAGCACCTGCAGGTCAATCCCGCCGCAGTCGGCGATCATCCGTTCGTAGTTCTCGCACTCGGCCTCGACGTCGTCCGCCATCCCGTTCGGCACGTGGGTGTTGCCGGGCACGATGTTGATGTGGTCGAACAGGTTCTCGTTCATGAACCGGCGGTAGCTCTCCGAGTGGTCGGTCGGCAGGCCGACGTACTCGTCGAGGTTGAACGTGATGGTGGTGGAGAAGTCCAGCCCGCCCTCCCGGTTCCGCCGGATGAGTTCCTTGTAGAGCGGGAGCGGGGTGCTGCCCGTCGCCAGCCCGATCACGGGGTTGACATGCTTGCCCATCTCTTTTTCGACGAGGTCCGCCGCGCGCTTTCCCATCGCCGCGGTGTCCGGTACAACCACAATCCTCATAGTTACCTCTCCCAGTCGTGCCGTCCAAGTGTCGGCCGGATGCACCTCATGAACCTTGCGGCGATTATAGAGGGCCGCCTCGGGCTGTCAAGCTCA
>PUPC01000116.1 GCA_003553185.1 Planctomycetota bacterium
CACGTGCACACGTCCTTGCCGATATGCTGCAGGCCCTGCGAGAGGCCGATCGTCGTCACCGTCTTGCCCTCGCCCAGCGGGGTCGGCGTGATCGCGGTCACATCGATATACTTCCCGTCCGTCCGGCCCTTATTCTTACCGAGCACGTCGAGCTTGACCTTCGCCTTGTAATCGCCGTACAGCTCGAGATCGGCGCGATCCACGCCCATCCTGTTTGCGATATCCTCGATTGGCATCAAATCCGCCGCCTGGGCAATCTTCAGATCACTCGGCATAACCTCGTTCTCCATCTCACCAGTATTGAAACAAGCTGTCACAAGCCCGCAGCCATAATCGGCGTCGTCCAGCGACCAAATCGCCGGAAAACGACTCATAAAGTCCGTATGATATGCAAAGTTATCCATATCCGCAACCACGACCCGCCACCGTCGAGCTTCGCCAAGGCCTGCCAACTTGCCATGCCCGGGCCCCGCGATTCCAACGGGACTGTCTTCAGGGGGTACGATGTACCTGATCGTTTCCGAAATATGGGCTTGAGGCGCTTGACGGGGCGGAATCGCAGTTTATAATGAAGGCAGATCGCGGGGTAGAGCAGTCTGGTAGCTCGTCGGGCTCATAACCCGGAGGTCGCAGGTTCGAATCCTGCCCCCGCTACCATTATTCGAGACGTTTTCCGGCGCTGTCGGCATCGGCTGGCAGCGCCGCTTGCATGATCTGGGAGTACAGTTGCGCCCTCCCCTCCCCGGCGCCGGGATTGACGCCGACCGCGGCCTTGTCCCCGGCTTTTGCCGGACCGGACGTGTCTAACACCGGCTGTTTCTATTCACCGCCAGAAGCGATAACCCGAGCAGCGACAGCGCCGCCGGCTCGGGGATTGGAGCCGCCGGTGCATCGGCCTCATGCAACGAAACCTCGACAGAGGCCAGGGCGATCCGGGCGTCGGCCGAACTGGTGTTGTCGCCCAGGAACAGAAAGTTGGTCCCGCTGTAGACCAGGTGCCCGTGGGGTGAGTAGTCGCGGAGAGGCCCCGATAGAATCGATGTGCTGTCCGCCAACAGGTCGTAGTCCGATCCGAGCACGACCAGGTCGTAGCTGGTCAGCCCGGCGGTGGTGTCGAAGAGGGCCGATTCGGCCTTCGTAAACGACGGACCGGACTGCGCCCAGACCTCATCCGTCCAGAACCCGATCTCGATACCCAGGTTGTCGTCGCTGAGCACGATGACACTGAAGCCCGCCCGCTTGCTGTTCACGTGGCTCTCTTCCAGGATTTGCACATCGAAACGCACCGTGTAGCCCGTGTTACGGTCGAGCACAGGGACGCCCGGATGGAAGCTGCTGAAGTACCCGGCGCTGTCGGACGTTTCCGGAGTTGTATCCAGGATGGTCACTCCTTCGCTCACGGTCTGCGTCGCCGAAGCTCCGATCAGCGGATCGGTCAGGTATATCCATCCCTGTTCGCCGGGGAGGGTGCCCAGGCCGCCGTCGTACAGAACACCCGCTTCGGCTGCGACAAAGGCGGACAGAACAACCAACAGCATTAGTGCTGCCCGCCCCACGTGTTTCGTCATCGATGGGATCCTTCTTGTGTTATGCCCGCTTCCTTCGTTTCAGGCCGAGCAGGGCCAGGCCAAGCAGCGACAGGCCCGCCGGCTCGGGGATGATGGTGCCGGGCAGCGGTCCGATCTCCTCCAACGCCGAGTATGTTATGGTGCCCTCCAGGTAGAGGTCTGAGAAGTCCCAGTTGGCGTCGGGCAGGTTGATCTCCGAAAATTCCCCCACCCACGTTTCGAACTCGAACAGGTGGAAGGTGTGGCCGAACTGGGGCGTGAACCCGCCCCATAGGGCGATGTCGAGTGTGCCCCCGACGATGAGTTCTTCGGCGATGATTCGGTCGTAGAGCGTCGGGTCCGTCCCGCCGATCTCCATCAGCAGGTCGGCCTGCGACAGGTCGAGAGTCTCGGCGGTTATCACGCCCGGGCTGCTCCCCGGCGACAGGGTGCCGGCGATGGCGAGCGTACCCGTCGAGGTGAAGTTCCCGGTCACGTCGCCCTGTAACGCGATGCCCGTACCCGTCCCGGTCAGCGTACCGTCGGCGACGAAGCTGGCGGCTTGGAAGCTCGCCTGACCGATAATCTCGCCGGTGGTAAGGAGTGTGATCGTGCCGTCGACGGTCATCTTCGGGTCGTTCCACGCCCACATCTGGGAGCGGATTTCGGCGTCGCCGGAGACGGTGATGTCGCGGTTGAAATGGGACGCGACATCGGTGACACCGGCACCGTCCACGAGCAGGTCCTCGTATTCCGTCCGGGCGTGGAGTGCCATGCCGTGCACGTTCCCGGCTGCCAAAGAGACAAAAACGCCGACCGGCAGGTCGATTTTACCAAAATTGTCAAAGCCCCATGCGGCGATGCTCCCGTCTGACCTCAGCCCCAGGCTTTGGTCCCCGCCCGCAGCGACGACCGTGAAGCCCTCGTTCGGGCCCGGCACGTCCCTCTGGCCCCACGTGTTACTGCCCCAGGCGGCGATGCTCCCGTCCGCCAGCAGCCCCAAACCGTGGTACCCCCCGGCAGCGATGGCCACGAAGTCCTCGTCCGGCACGGAGGTCTGGCCCTGCGAGTCATCGCCCCATGCGACGATGCTCCCGTCCGACTTGAGCCCCAAGCTGTGCACCGAGCCAGCGGCAACGGCCACGAAGTCCGTGGTATCAGACGGCACGTTGGTCTGGCCGTCATCGTTCCTGCCCCATGCGGCAATACTCCCGTCCGACCTCAGCCCCAAGTTGTGCGCATCGCCCGCTGCGACGGCCACGAAGTTCCCGCCCGGAACGGCGGTCTGGCCATAAAAATTATTTCCCCATGCGGCGACACTCCCGTCTGACTTCAGGCCCATACTATGCCACATCCCCCCCGCGACGGCCACGAAGTTCGTATTATCGGACGGCTCGCTGCCCTGGCCGCTTTCGTTCCAGCCCCAAGCGGCAATGCTCCCGTCCGACCTCAGCCCCAAGCTGTGCACCGTGCCACCAGCTACGGCGGTAAAACTCCCGTTCGATGTCGGCACGTCGATTTGACCGTAATCGTTTCTCCCCCAGGCGGCGATGGTCCCCTCCGGGTCCGCGAGCGAACCCACGGGCGCCCCGGCCGACACCCCGCTCCAAATACCCGATACCAGCACCGCAACCATCACAGCCACCATCTTTCGGCCCATATTATCACTCCTTTAATCGGTGCCTCTGTCCGCCGTCGGCCACACACCATCGGCGAAACCCGGCCGTCTCCACAAGATTCTACCGGGGCTATCCTTTTTTTGCCCCGGTGCCGCTTCGAGCCACTGTCGAGCGCGGCGGCGAACCGAACAATAATACCAACTATTAGCAAATTTCATGCCATAAACGAGCAACAGCAGGAATAAAACAAGGAGGCCTGATCTTAAAGGTTTATTTAGCATCATGTTAAGGGTTTGGTTTTTACGGAGCCGCAGTTGGCGTCTTTGCGGCGGATGTTGCAAAAAAGCGACGCTCAGAACAACGAAAATTCCGATTATTGCCATAACTCATATCTCTTACGAGAGATATGGAGTGTTGCCCAAATGCACCACGATTATGTGCAAAAGGTCCAGATTGTTGCAAAAAAGCAACGCACTGGATGTCCCAGAGCGCGATCTCTGTGGAACAGCATAGAGATAGCCGGGGACCTGGTTGGAGCGCGGGTGATGGGGTAGAGGGGGGACGGGAGCATGGTGCACGGGAGAAGATTCGAATTTCGAATACCGAAATACGAAACTCGGGATCGACGCACATTCGGCAGGTAGGAGGGATCTGCGTTTATCTGCGGTTCCATTGGGGCTCCGGTTGCGATCGCCCCTCACCCGCCCGCTCCCCTGGTCGCTCCGCGGCCGACCTCTCCCTGCCATAAAGAGTGGTTGGAAGCAGGTTCGCTCGTCGGCGGAGTTGTGGCACGGGGTTCCAGCCCCTGAGCCATCGAACCACGGCCAGGATGGCGTACACCGAACAGCCACCGCGCTGGCCACTCGACTTTCCTGCGTTTCCTGTTCCGGCCCCGTTCCTGAGGTATATATATAGAAGGTACGCGCTGGAGGCGGTGGTGGATCGCGGACGGTGATGCGGCGTAACATATTCGTGCAGAACAGGTTCAGTGCGATAGGAGCCCCTGAGAATCGAGGCCGTAAAACATTATTACGAAACGACCCGAAATCGCCGCATCACACTGGTCGCCATTGGGTTACGGAACGCGATCGGGAAATATTCCACAGGTGTCTCCCACTGCTCTGGTGGGAGGACTCGATGGGGGCATTTTGAGAGGTAATGTTTGGCTCTGAGAGCCGCTCTTATTCTCCTGTTCTCTCACGGCCCCATGCCCCCATGCTCTCGCTCTCTACGCTCTTATGCCCTGCTTCCCCGGCGAGCGGGGAAGAGCGCTCTCGAGCAGCCGCCTCCCTGCCAACAATTGACGCGAAAATGTTTGACAAAACTCGGGGGCAGGTGTACGATACGAACGCTCGAGAGAAAGCAGAGTCGCGGCGAATGTGCCGCTCCCCCCACCGCTTTCTGGAGGTATCTGTCATGCAAGCGCTTATTTCGATCCACAAACGCCGCGCCGTATCTGGTATTCTGGCGATTGTCTTGTCTCTTGCGGTGCCCGGTCCGGCGACCGCCGAAGCCCCACACGGAGGACAGCCCGAGCCCGAGGGCGACTCGGTCCCGGTCGAACACCGGGTCAGGGGCGAAGTGATTGGCGAAACGGGCCGGCCGATCTCCGGCGCCCTGATGCGGGCCTATGACAGATCTATCGGGGCAGAGAGCTTCCTTGGCGAGTCGAGGTCCGATGAGCAGGGCCAGTATACGGTCCTGTACGACCCCGCCCAACTGCAGGATGCGGGGGGATTGCCGCAGACTCTGGTCGTCCGGGCGTTCAGCATCGGGGGCTTGACCCTCGTTGCCGAATCGGACCTTATGTTCCACGCAGTCCCGGATGTCGTGGTCAATCTCACCGTGTCCGACCACGCCTGGGCTGAGTCGCTCGAGCGGGACCGACGCGATTCTGCCGACAGGATTCGCGAGCTGGCCGGGCTGGTCCAGCAGGGCGAGATGTCCTTCCAGGAATACATCGAGGCCGTCGAGCCGGATGCCGAACGGATCGCACGCATCGAGCATCAACGTCTCGAAATAGCCGTCGAACGTCCTGGCGATGAAAAGCCGGACGAACGGCCCGCTCGCCGGGCAGAGGACCCCGCTCAAGCGCTGTTGCAGCGGTACCAGGACGCGGCCCGGCGCCTGGTCGTGGCGATGCAGCCGCTGGGCACACTGATGCGCGAGGGGCACATCAGCCCGGAGGCGCTCGGCGAACTGATGGAGCAGCACCAGGGGCGGCTCAACAAGGCACAGGCCGAACTGGAACCGCAACTGGCGAAACTGGCCCAGCATATGCAGCAGCAATTGATGGCACGGCTCGGCCAGCAGCAGGAACCGGTCCTGAGCGATCAGGAGTTGGCCGACATAGGCCGAGCCGTGGAAAATGCCGCTACCGAGCTCGATAGCTTGGCCAACACGCTGGAACGAGCGACGGCCGGATTCCGGCAAGTGCCGGGCGACGACCAGGACTAGCCCGGCCCAACCTCCGACCGCAGGCCGGGCAGGCATCACCGCGCCGACCGAACAACATCCATCCCACCCGGGCCGCACCTCGCTCCCCACCGAGATCGAACCATCTGTGCCGGACCGCCCTGTTTGCCCGGTCCGGTCAGGTGCCGCCGTGATCAGAAGGAACGGTTGGCCGAGACCGGGCTGCCCGTGGTGCCGATTGCTCCCTGGCTTCAGGAGACGAAGCACAGGCGATCGCGCAGAAGCGTGGAATTATGCCATTGGCGTGGTGCGTTTCGGCAACATCTGCTCTGTCGTGTTGTTTTTTTGCAACATGCCGTAACTAATTAGAAGTCAGAACCTTAGGTCCAAAAACGCCCAGGAGGCGTTTTGGGAAGTTGTTTTTTTTACACACCTCTCGATGGGCCGGAGCCAGTGCCCTCCGACGCCATAAACATAACTTGTTTTCCAACAGCATCTTATAGCTTTCCGCGGGTTATTACATTGCGTTACAACATTTGGCACGAAATTTGCTTTTAGGAGAACCGTCTATGGCAGTGTCCGAGCGTTCGGGCGCGACGTGTCGAATGAACAGTGACATTGGAAACCTGTGAATCTTTACGTTGAAATAGTCCGGGCTGTGATTATCTTGGCTGAGCGACCGTTTATGATACTCCGCCAAACTTGTGTTGTACCGTCGAGATACCCGACCGTTTGGGTACAACAGAGGTTGTTCGGTGCTGCTCGCAACGTGGCGAGCGGCTGGAATTGACAGGCGAGTCGCGGTCCGGTGATACCGGTTGGCCGACACCGAGACGCGACGGAAAAAAGGAGTTTGCGATAATGTTCGGAAATGATTTCGGGAGAAGGATGGTCGTAAGGGCCGCTCTGTGTGTGGCCCTGTTGGTCGTGTGCCCGCTTGTCCTGGCCGACGTGTACGAGGGGAGTCTGGTCTATTCGAACTATGGCGCCGTCAACACCGGCCTGGAGGTATGGGGCGATTCCGATGGTTGGCCGCTCTACACATCCATCGAGTGGCTGGTGTCCAACGAACAGCCCGGGGCGCCAACGTCGCATCCTTGGTATTACAGCTACACCGTAACCGTTCAAAAATACGGCTTGAGCCACATGACCCTGGAGCTCTCGGATGATTTCCTGGAAACGGACATGACTGGACTCATGGTCAACGGCATGCCCCACACGGAATTCTCTATCGGAATCCAACCCCCTAATCCAGGCAGCCCCCTGCTGCCGGAGGAGCTCTTCGGTGTCAAGTTCGACGATCTGGACGACGGGATTGAAGTTGAGGGCTATGTTATCCACGAGTTGTCTTTCTTCAGCAACCGGACGCCTGTCTGGGGCGACGTCTATCTCAAGGGCG
>PUPC01000357.1 GCA_003553185.1 Planctomycetota bacterium
GAACCGATGTGCTTCGGCCCTTTGGGGGGGCTTGGGGCGCCATATCCTGCCTTATTGCGAGCCGCCGGCCCGTGCCACTCTGCCGTCCTCTGACTTCCGTCGGAGTGTGGTCGAGTGCTCCTGTACCGCCTGCTCCACCGAGTCGATCAGATAGTCGATCTGCTCGCGGGTGTGCAGGGCCGTCGGTATGACTCGGATGATGGCCGAGTTGCGTCTGACGGCGGGATAGACCACGGGGGAGACCCATATCCTGTATTTATTGCGGAGCATGTCGGCGACCTGGAGTGCTCCGTTCCCGGCAAAGCTGATGGGGGTGATCGGCGTCTCGGTGTCGCCGATTTCGAAGCCGCGTTGTTGCAGGGTGGTCTGGAGGTATCTGGCGTTCGACCACAGTTGATCCCGCCGGTCGTCGGCCTTCATCACCAGTTCGAGCGATTTTCGGGTGGCCGCGACGACGCACGCCGGTGTGGCCTTGGTGAACAGGATGGTGGGCGCCATGCATCGGATGTAGAAGATGACCTCCTTCGGGGCGGCGACGAAGCCGCCGTATGTCCCGAATGCCTTGCTGAACGTCCCCGCCTGTATGTCGATGCGGTCCTCCACGCCGAGCACCTCGGCGACTCCCCGGCCGTTTTCGCCGCATACGCCGTGGCCGTGTGCGTCGTCGACGAACAGCCGGGCGTCGTATTGTTTGCACAGGTCGCATATCTCGGGCAGCGGCGCGATGTCGCCGTTCATACTGTACACGCCATCGACGATCACCATCTTGTTCTCGCCCGGGTCGGCCGACTCGAGCACCCGCTCCAAGCTTGCCGGATCGTTGTGGCGGAAGTACTTGATGGTCGCGCCCGAGATTTTTCCGCCGCATACCAAGCTGGCGTGGGCCAACTGGTCGTAGATCAGCAGGTCGCCCGGCTGTGCCAGACAGGCGACGGCTCCCATCATGGCCCCCGCGCCCATGGAGAAGGTCAGGGCCGCCTCGGTCCGCTTGTACTCGGCGATCTCGCGTTCCAGTGCCAGGTGCAGCTCGGTTGTCCCCGTCAGCGGCCGAGCGCCCATAGGGGCGCCCAGTCCATAACGTTCGGCCGCCTCGCGCCCGGCAGCCAGCACCTCTGGGTGGACGCTCATCCCCAGATAATCGTTGGTGCTGAACTGGACGCCCTCCTCACCATCGAGCATGAGAGCGGGGCCTGCGTTATCGATCGGAGATTCGTCGAAAAGCACACGAGAAGCGACCGACAGGTCCTCGGCCGTGCCAATGCGCTGGTTGCTCAGGAAATGAACACAACGATCGAAAATATCACCCACAATAGACCTCTTCCTTTACGTGCCTTTCTGTCTGTCCGGGCGTACTGTCACAATCCGGAGCGCCTGGCCCTGCGGATGTGCCGACACCCGGCAGCCGGTCGGGCCTCGACTGTATGCTTTGTTCTCGGTGGCCCGGCCGGCCCGTTGCATTCGGCGGGCACCCAGTGACGCTTGCATCAAGGACGTACGCTGATACTATAGTACGCCGATTACAAAAAAACAGAATTCTAGTGAGATCATTATGGCTATTTTCCCATGGATAATCAAGAAGGGAGTTGCGAGAAGGTTGCGCCGGCTCGAAAAAGTTCTGCGTGATCCGGCCGGCGCCCAGCAGCAGCTCCTCATGGATATGGTTCGCAAAGCCCGCGAGACGGAGTGGGGGCAGGACCACTCGTATGATTCGATCCGGACGGTCCGCGATTTCCAGGCGGCCGTCCCCGTCAGCCGGTATGATGATCTCGCCCCCCTGTGGTATCGTGCGTTCAACGGGGACCGCGATGTCGTCTGGCCGGGGCACATCGAATACTTCTCCATGTCCTCGGGAACGACCGAAGGAGTCACCAAGATGCTCCCGCTCTCGTCCGAGGCGATCCGGAGGAATTTCCGGTCGGGTGCCACCCTCATCGGCCTGTGCGAGCGCCAGGCCGGCGACGGCGTGATGACCGGCGGGAACGTGCTGTACTTCGGGGGAAGCACTCGGCTGGAGGACCGCGGCCCCTGCAAGGTGGGCTACGCGAGCGGGATCAACTCGGCAAGTATTCCCCGGTTCGCCCGCCGCCGGCGCCTGCCCGCGCCCGACATCGCCGACATCGATGACTGGGAAGAGCGAGTCGAAGCGATCTGTGAGCGGCATCTCGATACGCCGATCAGCGCCGTCGCAGGGCAGTCGTCGTGGGTGCTCGCCCTGTTCTATCGTCTGATCGAGACCGCCCGACACAAACGCGGCTCGTCGGTCCAGACGATGGCCGACGTCTGGCCCGACCTCCGTGCGGTCATCAACTTCGGCACCGCCCTGGACACCTACCGGCCCCGGTTCGAGGAGGTGATCGGCCGGCCGGTCTCGTTTATTGACACCTACTCGTCCTCCGAGGGCGGCCTGAACGCCGTCCAGAGCGTACAGGACGACACCAGTATGCAGCTCGAAGTCGATACCACCGCGTTTTACGAGTTCGTGCCGGCGGACGAGATCGAGAAGGACCGGCCGACACGGCTCACCCTGGACCAGATCGAGCCGGACGTCGATTACGCACTGCTCCTCACCACGCCCTCGGGCATCTGGGCCTATGACATCGGCGACATCGTCCGTTTCACCACACTCGATCCGCCTAAGCTCCAGGTGGTCGGCCGCACCCACCTTACGCTCAATATGTTTGCCGAACACGTGATCGTCCACGAGGTGGAACAGGCCATGTCGGCCGCCTGCCGGGCGCTGGGGGCCGAGGTGGCCGAGTTCACCGTCGGCGGGCACCCCCCGCCGCCCGGCGAGCCCTGCGGCTGGCACATGTGGCTGGTCGAGTTCGAGGGCGACGTGCCGCCCCTGGACCGGTTCACCGTGGAACTGGACCGGGCGCTTGCCAGGGAGAATTTCGATTATGCAGCACATCGGAAAGACGATCTGAGCATGGCCAGGCCTGTGGTCGAGCCGATGCATCCCGGGACCTTTTACAGGTGGTCGCAACAGAACGACGCCCTCGGCGGCCAGCACAAGATACCCCACATCGCCCGGTCCCAGGAAATGCTCGCCGAGCTCAGCGAAATCTCGGGCCGGCTGGCCGGGCAGTGAACCGGACTGTTCCGCGACGACTGTCGCGCGGGCGGGGGATGACGCTCAGTCGGCCCGGCTTCCCTTCGGTGGTCTGATCCAGCCGTTCTCGGTGTACCAGTCCAGGGTCGATTGCATCCCGTTGGCCAGGTCAACCGCGGGAGCGTATCCGAGCTGGTCTTTCGCTTTCTGCCACGAACAAGTCCATCTCGGCTGGAGCAGGTCGCGGATTTTGCGGCGGCAGATGACCTGCGACTTGCCCGTCAGCGTCCATTTCAACTCGCCAAACTCGCCGAAGAGCCGGGCAATGATGTTGGGGATTCGCACCGGCCGAACGCGTTGGCCCAGCCCGGCTTCCAAAGCAGAGATGACCTCGACCCAGGCGTGGGTTCCGCTCCCGACGAAAAAGGCCTGCCCGAGGGCCGACTCCTCGGTCGCCGCCAGCCACAGGCATCGGACCAGGTCGTCCACGTGGACCAGCGTCAGTTGCTTCTGCGGGTCGCCGATGACCGGGGCGATCCCGAGCCGCCGGGCCATTCCGAACAGGGGCCGGAAGGTCTCGTCCCGGGGGCCATACACGGCCGGAGGCCGCACGATGGTGACCGGCATGCGCTCTCCGGCCTCCAGGACCAACCGCTCGGCGGCGAGTTTGCTCGATCCGTAATAGTTGATCGGCCGGGCCGGGGTCGCCTCGTCCACCGGCTGCGTATCCGGATTGGGGCCGACGGCCGCCAGCGTACTCACAAAGACGAACCGGGCGTCTTTCGGGCCGGATCGCTCGACGGCATCGAGCAGGTTCCGTGTGCCTTCCAGATTGACCTCGTTGTACTCCTGTTCGGTTCGGCCCCGGAGCAGGGCGGCGACGTGGAAAACCAGGTCGGCGTCCTCCACGAGCTCCGGCAGCGTATCGCGGTCGCGGAGGTCCGCCGTGCGGAGGTCGATGTCCAGGCCTTCCAGCCAGGTCAGGCGGCTGGTTTCGCGGACTTGAGCGACGACGTCGAGGCCTTCGTCGAGTAGCAGATCGACGAGGTGGCTGCCGACGAAGCCGGTGGCACCGGTCACAAGGGCTTTCATTCGTGAGTACCGTCCTTTCGTGCTGTTCGGAGGATTTACCATACGGGCTGGTCTGTTGTCAGTCAAGTCGGGGTGCCGCCTTGCGGCTTTCAGCGAAATGTGCCGGCCCGGTTGCTTGACTGTTTCGCGGGCCGGGGCTACACTCTGTTCGGGTTCAGGGAGCGTACACTGTGCAGAGAGGGTATTTCGCTTGCGAAACGCAATCCGCATCGGCGCCGTCATTCTGATCTCGGCCCTGATTCTCGCCGGGATCATCGTGGCTGTTGGGTTCGAGCAGACCGCCGAGGCGGTTGCCCGAGCCGGCGTGGTCTCCTTCGCTGCGGTCGGGGGCCTGTTGGTGCTGTCTCTGCTGGTACACACCATCGCCTGGGCGGCCCTGAATCGCCCGATCGGGCACGCCGTCCCGTTCATGAAGCTGCTTCGTGCGTCTGTGATCGGCCGGGCGGGCAACATCGTCACCCCATCGACCTACCTGGGCGGCGAGCCGCAGCGGGTCCTCTACGTGGGCCAGGCCGGGGACTTGCCGTACCACGAGGTCGCCGGGAGCGTCCTGCTGGGCAAGTACCTGGAGGCGATCAGCTTCATCTTGTTCGCGGGGATTACCGCAGGGATTGCGATGGTGCGATACCGGGCCTCGCTGTTCGGGCCGAACCTGGCGGTGGGGGTCTTGCTGGTGGTGTTTGCCATCGGGATCCTGGTGATGGGAGCGGTCTTGTGGGTCTCGCTGTTGCGGCGGCAAAAGCCGCTGACCGCCCTGGCCGGCTCCCTGTCACGGCTCCCGATCTTCCCCCATCGTATGTCGCGATTCCGGGTCCGGGTCCGCTCGATGGAGGAGCAGGCCGCCCGTGTTTTCTGCGAGGAGCCCAAGGTGGCCTGGCGGGTGTTCGGGATGCACGTCCTGGGGCACGTCGCCATTTTTCTCAAGCCGGCCGTGTTCTTCTATCTGGGCGGGGCGCTTGTTCTGGACATCGGGCAGTTGTCGCTGCTGTTCGTGGTCGGCCAGATTCTGCTGATGGTCCAGTTGATGCCTTCCGGGGCGGGTATTCTGGACGGGGGATACCTGGGTGCATTTGCCCTGATGGGCCTGGGCGACTCCGAGCACCTGGCACAGTGCATGGCTTACCTGTTGTGCCTGCGGTTCTGGGACATCCTGATGGTCGGGTCGGGTGCGTTCTTTGCCAGCCGGGCGGGCATTCGGCTGCTGTTCTCGCGTTCACCGGGCCGGGGCGAAGCGCCCAGCCCCGTTGAGGGGGCGAGAGACGCCGGATAAGGGCCGGCCCTACGTCACCTCATCGACCGGCAGGACGAAGGCCTTGACGCCCTCGTGCCGGAACTTCTCCCGGAGCCGGCGGATACCCTTCATCAGCTCTGTGGCGACGGCGTCGTCCACACAGATGGCGATGACGTTGTTGGCCTTGGGCCAGATGTGGCTGGCCAGGTGCGGGCCGCTTGCCTCGCCGACGCCGAGCACCTTGGTCCACTTGGTGTACGTCTCTGCCCCGGCCTCGGTGCAGACATCCATCAGGGCGTCATCAATCGCCTCGGTATATGCCACCAGCACCAGTTTCATGATGAGGTTCCTCCAGCTCGGACTTTTCGGCGCAGCCCTTCGACGAGCGAGTAAATCACGGGGATGATGACCAGGGTGACCAGGGTCGAGACGGCAAGCCCGCCCAGGATGGTCGCCCCCAGCGGATTCCACATCTCGTCGCCCTGACCGGTCCGCACGGCCATGGGCAGCAGTGCGAAGATCGTCGTGAACGCGGTCATCAGGACCGGCCGCAGTCGGACTCGCCCGGCCTCCATTATCGCCTCACGCAGGGGCTTCCCCCGGGCGTGCAGGATGTTGATGTAATCGACCAGCACCATCGCGTTGTTCACCACCACTCCGATGAGCAGCAGCATCCCGATAAACACGATGATATTCAGGTTAAAACCGCCGAGGAACAGTGCACCGACGACCCCGACGAACGCGAACGGGACCGAGAACATCACCACGAAGGGGTGGACCAGCGATTCGAACTGGGAGGCCATGACCATATACACAAGGATGATCCCGAGGCCGAGGGCGATGGTCAGCCACAGGAAGGACTCGCGCATCTCATCGGCCATCCCGCCGACCACCAGATCGACTCCTTCCGGAACGTCGAGCCCGGCCATTACGGCCTCGACATCGCGGAGCACTTCGCCCAGCGACCGCTCGCGCACATTCCCCTCGACACGGACCACGCGGACCTGGTCCCGCCGCTCGATCTCGACGGGCCCGGCCTCCCGGGTGATATCGGCAATACTCTCGGCGCGGATGAGCCGGCCATCGGGCAGCCGGATGGGCAGGCGGCCCAGGTCTTCCGGAGTGGCCCGGTCTTCCTTGCGGAGTCGGACAAAAATATCGTACTCGTCGCCCAATGCCCGATAAAAGCTGGCCGTCTGGCCGTAGATGCTGGTCCGCACATTGTCGGCCACCTGCGATACATTGAGGCCCATCGACGAGGCCTTGTCCCGGTCAATCCGGACCCACAGCTCCGGGGCGCCGATTTCGCGCGACACAGCGACGTCGACGGTCCCGGGAATCTGCTCGATCATCTCTTTCAGCTCGCGGGCCAGCCGGTCGGTCACTTCCAGGTCGTCGCCCAGGATGTTCACGGTGAGCGGCTGCTCTCCGCCTGCGATCATCTGCGACATCGGGTCCTGCTGGACGATGGACACGTCCTCGATGGAATAGACCCCGGCCAGCTCTTCGACTCGGGCTC
>PUPC01000345.1 GCA_003553185.1 Planctomycetota bacterium
GGTGTACGGCTGGGGCTGAGGGGGGCGCGGATAGACCGGGACCTGGCCCACCTTCAGGGTCTGACCGGGTTGCGGTTGCTTGACTTGAGTTACACACAGGTCACGGACGCGGGGCTGGCTCACCTCCAGGGTCTGACCCGGTTGCGGTCGCTTGACTTGAGGACCACACGGGTCACGGACGCTGGACTGGAGCACCTACGGGGAATGACCCAGTTGCGGTGGCTTTGGCTGGACGGCACATGGGTCGAGGGCGCCGGGCTGGTGCACCTCCGCGGCATGACCCACATGCGGGCTCTCTCCCTGCGTAACACGCGGGTCACGGACGCGGGGCTGAAGCATCTTCGCGGTATGACCCAGTTGCGATGGCTTAACTTGATTTCAACACGGGTCACGGGCCCGGGGCTGGCGCACCTACGCGGAATGACCGAGTTGTGGGAGCTTTTGCTGGGCGAGACACCGATCACCGACGCGGGACTGGAACACCTCCCCGACCTGCCCCGGCTGGAGTCTCTTATGCTGCGTGGAACACGGGTCACGGACGCGGGGCTGAAGCATCTCTACGGTATGACCCAGTTGCGATGGCTTATGCTGAACAGAACACAGGTTACCGAAGCCGGCGTGGCGGAGCTCCAGAAGGCGCTGCCCCGAACTACTATCGGGAGATAACGTACCGCCCAAACGTTGCACAGGCGGAAGGAGGAGGATGCGATGGGTTATGCACGGACGACCGGTCGGATACTGGTAGTGTGCCTGGCGGCGATGGCGGTCGGTGGGTGTAGAAACCGCGATTACGTGGCCCAACTCCCTGTTGAAAACGATGAGCCGACTGTCGAGGCCGCCCAAGCCCGCACGTTCAATTCCGAACTCTTCCTGACGGTGTTCGTCCTGCACGTAGACGAGGATGACCGTCTCACAGCACTGGAAGAACTGGGGGCGACCCCGGCGGCGGAGCCGCTCACCATCCCCGCCGGAGTCGAGTTGTACGTCCGCCCCTGGGGCGATGTGGACATCCAGGCGCTGGCGGCTGAGATGAAAGCGATAGACATCCCCGGTGTGACGCTGCCCGGCCGCACGACGGACCGGGACCTGGCCCATTTCAGGGAGATGCGCCAATTGCGGTGGATTGACTTATCGTGGACGCAGATAACGGACGCCGGGCTGGAGCACGTCCGAGACATGACCGAGATGCGGCTGCTGTGGCTTCCAGACCGGATCACGGACGCCGGGCTGGAGCACCTCCGGGGCATGGCCCAGATGCGAGAGCTTAACTTGAGTCGTACGCAGGTAACGGATGCCGGGCTGGAGTACCTCCGGGGGTTGTCTGAGTTGCGGGAGCTTAGCTTGGGTGGCACGCAGGTAACGGATGCCGGGCTGGAGCACCTCCGGGGCATGACCGAGTTGCGGACGCTTTACCTGAGGGACACGCAGGTCACCGACGCGGGGCTGAAACATCTCCGTGGCATGACTGAAATGCTGGGGCTTACCCTGTCGGACACGCAGGTCACCGACGCCGGACTGGAGCACCTCCGGGGGTTGTCCGAGTTGCGGACGCTTAATCTGAAGGGCACGCAGGTCACCGACGCCGGGCTGGAGTACCTCCGGGGCATGACCGAGATGCGGGCGCTTGACTTGAAACGTACGCAGATCACCGACGCCGGACTGGAGCACCTCCGGGGAATGAACAAGATGCACCGGCTCTGGCTGTCCGCCACCCGGGTTACCGACGCCGGGCTGGTGCATCTCCGGGATATGACCAAGATGCGGTGGCTTCGGCTGGGTAACACGCAGGTCACCGACGCCGGACTGGAGCACCTCCGGGGGTTGTCCGAGTTGCGGACGCTTTACCTGAGGGACACGCAGGTCACCGGCGAGGGCGTGGCCGAACTGCGGAAGGCACTCCCGCAACTGAGATAACGCCCGCCCAAACGTTGCACAGGCAGAAAGCAGAAAGAGGAGGATGCGATGAGTTATGCACGGACGGCCGGTCGGATACTGGTGGTGTGCCTGGCGGCGATGGCGGTCGCCGGGTGCCGGAACGATAACGAGGACCCGCCTGCCCCGCCCACGGAAGAAGTCCAAACTCGCCTGCTTCCTCCGCTGGAAGAAGAATCGGCCGACCTTCCGGAGGATGAAGCGGTGCCCGAGCTCTCCCCGGAAGACCCGGCAGAAGACGACTCATTGCAGGTTGGCGAGCAGCCGGGGACCATCGACCTCGAACCTCGCGAATTCCATTCCGACCTCCCTCTGAAGGTGTTCATCCTCCCCGTAGAGGAGGACCTGTCGCCCAGGGAAAACGAGCATGGACTTCTCAAACAACCGGAAGAACTCGGGACGCTCCACGAGGCGGAACCGCTCGCCATCCCCGGCGGTGTCTTGTGGTGCGTGGAGCCGGCGATCGATACGGAGATGCAGGAGCTCGCGGCCGAGATCAAGGCGAAGGGAATCCACGGTGTAAAGCTGCGGTTGGTCACGACGGACCAGGACATGCCCCACTTCAAAGGCCTCACCCAACTGCGTTGGCTTCAGTTGCGTCACACGCGGACGACGGACGCGGCACTGGAGTATCTCAGCGGCATGACCGAGATGCGGGTGCTTACCTTGGGCAGGCAGGTCACGGACGCCGGGCTGGAGCACATCCAAGGCATGACCGAGATGCGGGCGCTTACCATGGGCCCCAATGTCACGGATTCCGGGCTGGAGCACCTGCGTGGTATGACCCAGATGCGGCAACTTTGGGTGACCCGCGCACAGTTGACGGGTGCGGGGTTCGAGCACCTCCGCGGCATGACCGAGATGCGACGGATCAACCTGGGGTTTACACAGGTCGCGGACGAGGGGCTGGAGCACCTACAAGGCATGACCCGGATGCGGCAGCTTGCCCTGAACAGCACACAGGTCACGGACGAGGGGCTGAGGCATCTCCGCGACATGACCGAGCTGCGGTGGCTCGGTCTGGATAACACCCAGGTCACGGATGCCGGGCTGGAGCATCTGCGCGGCATGACCAACATGCGACAGCTCGCCCTCAGTCGAACCCAGATCACGGATGCCGGACTGGAGCACCTTCGGGGCATGGTCGAGATGCGGACTCTTGCTTTGTCGGACACCCAGGTGTCCAGCGCCGGGCTGGAGCATCTGCACGGCATGACCAACTTGCGATGGCTTCACGTGTCTCGGACACGGGTCACGGACGTGGCTGCGTATGAACTGAGGAAGATCCTTCCAAAGGTAACCATCGTGATAAGATAACGCCCGCGCTCCCGCGCTATTCCATCTCGAACTGGGGCCCTTCGGGCTCGAGCTGGGGGTCTTCGGGCGGCTGGGGCGGTCCGCCGATCTCCTCGATGTGTGAGCGTGCTCTCAGGCGGCTGAGCCACTGGTCGATCTCGCGCCGTGCGGTGATGTCCTGCATGGCCCGTGCGATATGGCCTGCGGCCTCTTCGAGCGATAGTTTCTCGCCCCGGTCGATCTCCTTGACCTTGATCAGGTGGCAGGTCCGGTCGCTCTGGATCACCGGGCTGATCTCGCCCGGCTCCAGGTCGAATATGGCCTCGTCGAGCGGTTCGATCATTTGCCCGCTTTTCACGTTCTCCCACAGCCCCCCGTCGGCCGCGCGCTGGTCGTGCGAGTATTGGCGGGCGAACTCGGGAAACTTGTCGGGCTCCTCGATCAGCTTGCGGCGGAGTGCCTGGGCCAGAGCGATCGCCTGGGACGGTCGTTGCCGGGCGTATTGGAAGGTGATCATCCGGAAGGTGACGGAGTCGGGCTCACGCATCTCGTCGGGGCGGGCTTCATAGTGTGCCTTGACCTCGGCGGGCCGGACCAGCACGGTGTCGGCGAGGACGGCGGAGAACGCCGCCCGTTTGAGCAACTGCCGGAAGGTCTCGTGGCGCCGCTCCTCCGGGGTGGTCCCGTAATGTGCCAGTGCCTGGGCGTATGCTTCCATGTCCTGGACGTCGAGCGCCTCCATCTCCTCGGCCATCTCGCGGTCGAGCTGCTGGAGTATCCGGGGCGAGCCGAGATCGCGCCACACCGCCCAGCGGACGATGAGCGCCTCCTCGATCGCGTACTCCCGGGCCGCCTGCCACATCTCGGCGAACTCGGCCTCCGTCATATCGCTGGCCGGCTGGGCCTGCATGGCCAGGTTGTCGACGTGCTCCCTGGGGATACGCACGTCGTTGACGATGGCGGCCAGCTCGGCCCGCTGGTCGTCGTCCAGCTCGCCCAGAGCGGCGCGGCTGAACACGGTGGCCAGCTTCGCCTGGATATCATCGGGCTTGAAGTACCGGTTGATCTCCTCGGCCCGCTCCTGCAGTTCGACCAGGTTGCGGGCGCTTCGTGATATCGCCATCGCCCGGGCGAGGGTCTGTGTGGCGGCCTCTTCGTCATCGAGCCAGAGGTGTGCCAGGGCGGCGTATATCTGCGGTTCGGCGCCGGGCGCCCGGTCGCCCACCTTTTCGACGGCGTCGAGTGCCGCCCGGGGGTCGCCCCGGCCGAGTTCGGCCCGAGCAAGCATCTCCGCCGCCTGCCCGTCGTCCGGCCTCTCGGCGAGCAGGCCCTGGGCGAGTTCTGCCGCCCGGTCGTATCGGCCCAGGCCGATGTTCGCGAGGGCGGCGTCGATCGTCGCCCGGTGGCTGTAATCGGGCGGTGTCGAGCGCAGTTGGTCCATCGCGGCGGCGGGGCTCACGCTCTGGGCGAGCAGCAGGTCGGCGACATCGAGGCGTTCGGGGGCGGCGATGTCGGCGTCCAGCAGTTGGTCACAGACCCGGGCCGCCTCCTCGAAGCGGTCCGCCCGGATGAGTATCTCGGCGAGGATCAGCTTGTAGGCCGGATGTTCCGAGCGGTCGGCGGCAGCGGTCAGGTCGTCGATTCCCTGTTCCACCATGCCGCTGGCCAGCCGGACCAGGCCGCGAGCGGCGAGTGCGGCCGGGTTATCCGGGTGTTCCGCCGCGAGTTCCTCGGCCAGCTCGCCGGCTCCGGGCAACTGCAGGGAATGGAGCATCGGTGCCAGCAGTGCCGATCCGGCCGGGTCGTCGGCCTCCGGCTGGGGCGGGTCGGCTTCGTCCGCTTCCCGGGCGGCCTCGGGCGAGTTGAGTGCGATGTGCAGGTGGGCGGTGACCTCGCCGTCGGCGTCGTGCAGCGTGATCAGCTCGGGCAGGTTGTTCTCGTCAACCCGGAGTCGGGTCGGCCCGTCGCCGGGCCCGGCCGGGGGGAGGGCGATCGTCCGCTCGTCTTCGAGCTGCGGCGGGGTTCGACGGAACGGCCGGGCCTGTTCGAGGTCGTATGCGGCCGCGGGCGGGCAGCGGTCGCCCAGCAGGACCACGTCGGAATGGGCGGTCCCTTTGAACACGCCGAACGCCAGGTCGAGCCGGGCGGGCAGGCGGGCCTCCCGGCTGGGCGGTTGGATGTCGAGCTTCACTCCGGCGGACGCGGCCGGGATGTCCCAGCCCTTGTCCAGCCGGCCGATCCGGGCCATCGACTGGTCGCCTTTGCGATAGAACAGCATCTGCTGCGGGCCCCCGTACCCGCCCGGCGGGAGCGTCAGCCGCACGCGGGCGTAATCGGGCCGCACCAGGGTGGCGTCGAGTCTCAGCCGCACCCCGCCGAACACGACGAACCCGTCGAGCGTGATCGACCGGATGCCCTCCTCGCCTTCGTTGTACAGGCGGATGAAGTTTTTCGCGACGTCGTAGAACAGCCGTTCGGCCTCGCCGATATCCCGTTCAAACTCGACCGGCTCGACTTTGATGACGAGGTCGCGCACGCCCTCCGGCGTGTCCCGGAGCGGCACCAGTGCGAGCTCGACGCTGCGGAACAGGCCGAGGTCCTCGACCTCGCGCCGCAGGCCGTCGAGTTCCGACTGGGTGATCGTCTGGCCCTTCCGGAAATCGATCAGTTCGGCGACCGCCGGCTCGTGTTCGCCGGCATCCCGCACCATGGCGTGGTTGAGTGAAATGCGCGGGCCTTCCGTGATACGAACCACGGCGTCGACGGCCTCCTCGCCCTTTCGCGCCTCGACCTCTACCTCCGCGTCGAGGAAACCCTTCTCACGGAGGTGGTGGGCCGCCCGGCTCCTGATTCGATGCCGCATCGCCTCGTTCCAGTGGGGCGGGTCGTCGGTGCCGATGGCTTCGAGGACGTCGGCCGGCGTCACTTGCTCCACTCCCCGGACCGTGATTCGGCCCAGCGAATACTGGCGGCCCGGCTCGACTTGCAGGGTGACCGCGGCCTCGTTGTCCTCGACGTTGATCGACAGCTTTTGCACCTTGGCGTCGAGGTGCCCGAGCCCCCGGTATTGTGCCTCGACACCCCAGGTGTCCCAGTCCAGAAGCCGATGGTAATCCAGTTGGCGCCGGTGTGGGAACGCGGGGGGCCTCTGGCTCAGTCCGGCCCTGATCTGCCGGTCGATCTCGGCGATGCCGCCGACCAGTTCGACGGACGCCAGGCGAACCCGCTCGGGCTCATCCGAGTCCGATGCGACCAGTCGGATATCGACCTCGCCCTCCTCGAACGCCACCTCGACCTGCTCGAGCTGGTAGCCCATCATGCCCAGGCGCGAGAGGTCGTCGGCCAGCCCCTGTGGTGCGTAGGCCCGGTCCGGCGCCGTCTCCATCAGGAGCTGAAGGATCGGGGCGTCGGCTCGGCGCGAGAGGCGGAGGTCGACCGAGCGGACCGTCGGTCGGTCGGCGGTGAACGCGGCGGTTCCGGCGAACAGGAAGATCAGGGATAACAGGAACGTTCGGGTATTTCGCATCGGTTCTCCGAGTGGTTCAGGGCTCTTCGGTCGGCTGTTCCATCCGGTCCACCACGTCGATCAGCGTCTCGATGGCCCGGTAGTAGTCCTTGAGAGTGGCTCGAACGCGAGCCACCGGCATCTTGGTATCCCGCA
>PUPC01000324.1 GCA_003553185.1 Planctomycetota bacterium
CTCGATCTCCAGCCCGTCGAGCACCTGTTTCGCCGCGCTGACCTGGCCCGCGCCGCCGTCGACCAGGATCAGGTCGGGCAGGTCGTCCCGGTCGCGGAATCGCCGCGACAGCACCTCGCGCATCATCGCGAAGTCGTCGGACCCGTCCACGGTCCGTATCTTATACCGGCGGTATCGGTCCTTATCGGGCTTCGCCCCGGTGAACGCGGCGAGCGAGCCGACCGCCCGGCGGCCGTGCAGGTTCGAGATGTCGAAACACTCGATCCGCTCCGGGGAGTTCCGCAGGTCCAGCTTGTCCCGCAGCGAGTCCAGAAGGCGTCGCGCCCGCTTCTGGTCGGTGTGGCGTGCCTCGAACGAACTGCGGGCGTTCCGGCAGGCCATCTCGACCAGCTCGCGGCGAACCCCCCGCTGTGGCACGGAGATGCGGACGCGCGCCCCGCGCAGCTCGCCGAGCCATTCTTCGAGCGTCTCCCGATCGTCGGGCTCGACGGGCACGACCACGTCGGGCGGGGTGAACCGCATCTGGCCGTAGAACCGTTCGATGAACTCGGCCAGCAGTTCGGATTCCGGCTTGCCGTGGGTCTCGAACTCGTGCGTATCGACGTTCTCGAGGCGGCCGCGCCGGACGAACATCGCCTGGAAGGCGATCCGGCCGCCCTCGCGGAACAGCCCGAACACGTCGCGGTCGATGTTCCGGTCGGCCGTAATCTTCTGCCGCTCGAGCGTCTGCTCGATGGCAGCGATCCGGTCGCGGTACATCGCCGCTCGCTCGTACTGCCGGGCTTCCGCTGCGGCCTGCATGCGCGAGCGGAGCACGTCGAGCACCTCGTCGTTCTTGCCCTGCAGGAACAGGATCGCCTCGTCCAGCATCTCGCGATACTCGGCGTCGTCCACCTCCCCGGAGCACGGCCCCATACAGTTGCCCATCTGCCCCTGCAGGCAGGGGCGGGCCCGGGTCCCGAACACCTTGTTGCTGCACTTGCGGATGGGAAAGACCGAGTTGACGAACCGGACGGTGGCCCGGGCGGCCTTGGCCGATGCGTAGGGACCGAAATAGAGCACGTCCTTCTCGCCCTTCCGCTTCTCGACCTCGGCCCGGGAGGCCGCCTTCTTCGGAAACCGAATCTTGGGGAACGGCTCGTTGAGGTCGATTTTCAAGCTGATGTACGTCTTTTCGTCCCGGAGCCGGATGTTGTACTTCGGCTGGAACTGCTTGATCAGGTTGTTCTCGAGGATCAACGCCTCTTTCTCGCTGGAGGTGACCACGAACGAGAAGTCGGCGATGCGGGAGACGAGGAACCGGTAGAAAATGCGGGTATCTCCGCTCTTCCGGAAGTACGAACGGACCCGGGAACGGAGGTCTTTCGCCTTGCCCACGTAGATGACCTCCTCCCGCTCGTCCTTAAACAGATATACGCCCGGCGAGCGGGGGAGCTTGTCCAGCTTCGGCTCCAGGGCCTGCTGTTGTTTCTGGCTCGTGCTCATTTCTTACCCCAGTATAACAGAAACTCCGCCGCTCGGAGTGCATCGCCCTCCGGGCGATTCGCCAGCCCCGTCCCACAAAATTGTCTGGGATTTTTGTCCGCAGGCGATGACGGCACGACTTCCTTCGCCTATAATGTATTCGGGGGAGATGGAGGATTGTCATGGCCGAGACCAAGAATGATTCCGGCGTGCCGCCGGAGGAGCAGGCGCCGCGTCGGCGCTGGCTGAAGATCGCGTTGATGGTGTGCGGCGGCGGGTTGCTTCTGCTCGGCCTGGCCGTGGTCGCGTTCCTTCTGATCTTCACCGACGCCCGTATACGGCGGATCATCGAGAGCCAGGCGAGCGAGCGGCTGGAGCGCGAGGTCACCATCGGATCGCTCGAGGTCGATTTCCGCAGCGGGATTCGAGCGACGGATGTGCGCATCGGGGAACGGGCGGGCTTCGAAAGCGACGGGCTCGCCCGGGTCGACATGCTCGACCTGCGCGTGCGAGTTTGGCCGGCCGTGGTCAGTCTCGGCGGACGCATCCACGCCCGCGTCGAGATCGAGCGGCCGGAGATCACGATCGTTCGCAACGTGGACGGCGAGCTCAACATCGGCGATCTGATCGAGATGCTGGCGGAGGAGCGGGACCCGCTCGACGCCCTGTCGCTCGACCTGCGAATCACCGACGGCACCCTGAATCTGGACGACCGCGCCGGCCCCGAACCGCGGCGAACCGTACTCACCGAGCTCAACGCGACCGTTGCCCTCCCGTCCTACGACGACCCGCTGACCTATGAGGTGGCCGGCAGGGCTGGGGAAGGCCATTTCCGACTCGCCGGCTCGCCCACGCTCTACCACGAGCGGGAGGTCCAGCCCGAAAAGATCGACGGCGACGTACTGGAGGCGACCGCGACCGATCTGCCCATCCCGCTGGCGAATCTGCCGCCGGAATGGAAGACGGTCGGCGGGACGCTGGCCGTTACAGCGGAGAACGGTTCGATCACTGCCGTCGGGCAGTTCCGCGCGGCCACGGTCTGGCCGGACATCGCACCGGCGGCGGGCCTCGATCTGACGGTCAACCTGGCCCGACAGGACATCGCCGCGGCTGCCACACTCGCGGCGGAGCCATTCGGGAGCGGCGAGTTGGCAGTCGATATAGCCGACGGCGGGCGGGAACGGATGAATGCCGGGCTGGAGTTCAACTCGGACCTCGCCCGGCTGACCGGCAGCCGGGCCGCACCGGACCTCGGCCTGCCGACCATCAACGGCGAACCGGCGACTTCGCAGGGTGACATCAGCGGCCGACTCGCGCTCGCCGGCTCGCTGAACGAGATCACCGCCACGCTGAAGTTCGACGTGACCGGCTTCCAGCCCCACCCGGCGCTCACCGGTGACCGGGCGCTCCCGCCGGAGGACGTCGCCGTGGACGGCGAACTGGTGCTCGGGCTGACCGCCGACCGGACGCCGAACTCGCTTCGGATCGTGCGGCTCGCCGCCCAGTCGAGCTTCCTCGAGGCGGACGTGACCGACGGCCGGCTCACCGGCCTCTCCGAGCTCCGAACCCTGGAGGCGGACGTGACCGGCCAACTGGCGTTCAGCGGCACCGAGTTCAGCAGCCGGTTCGGGCGGGCACTCGGCCTGCCCGACCTGCACGACCGGCTCGACGCCTCGTTCTCGGCGCAGGGGACCGCCGGGCGGGCCGACGTGTCGGCCGAGGCCGAACTGGCCCGCGAGGAAGGGCCGCCCGACCCGGTGAAACTGTCCGCGTCCGCCCGGCTCGACGCGGCGGGCGAGGCGATCGACCTGACAGACCTCGCCCTGGCATTCCTGGCCGGGCCAGAAGACGACCGATACGCCAATCTGACCGCGACCGGGCGCCTGACCGGGCTGCCCGAGGCGCCCGATCTGCTATCCGAGTTCTCGGCGAGGACCGAACTCGACAGGCTGGCCCGGCGGCTGGCCGCTTATTCCGCCGCCCTGCGCGAATGGAGCCCGGCGGGCGTGGTGTCCGCCGACGGCAAGCTGGAGGGCACGCCGCAGGAACTGGCCGCGAATTTCCGAGCGGCGTTGGCCGGCCCGGCGTTACGAGGCACCAACGAAGCATCCGCCAGACCGCTGCTCGCCGCGTTCGAGGACGAGGAGTTCGCGCTCGACGGGCGACTGACCGCCGATCTGACCGCCCGAAGCGTCGGGATCGAGCGCCTCGAACTCGCCTCCGAAACCGTCACCGCCAGTGCCCGGGGCACAATCCGCGATTACGTGGCCTATCGCGGCGACCTGTCTTTTTCGCTGGCCGCCCGGACCGACCTGGCAGGCCCCTTTCTGCGTGAACTCGGGATGACCGAGCACGAGATCGACACGACGGGCTCGGCAGAACTGGCCGGCCGAATCGACACCGAACGCGGCCGGGTTTCCCTCCGGACAGTCGCCGTGGATGTGCCATATCTGACGGTCGGACTGGACGAGGAGGCGGTGATAAGCGGGATCGACATCGGCGGGTTTCTCGCCGAACCGGGCACCGCCGCCCGATCTCTGCGCCCGAGGATCGCACTGACCGGGGCCGTCAAGCTCGACCAGATCGGACAACTGCCCCGCGACCTGCTGCCCGAGGACCTGGCCGTAAGTGGCGAGGTCCCATTCACCATAAACGTCAGGCGGACTTCGGCGCTCGCGATGACGTTCACCGCCGACGCAACCCCGGCCGCGCTCGGATTCGGCAACCTGTTCGCGAAAGCAGCCGGGCGGTCTGCCAACCTGGAAACCGAGCTCTCGCTCCACCACGACGGCCGGGCCGCTGCCCGGCTCGGTCTGGCTCTGCCCGGCGGGCGAGCCGAGTTTACCGGCGACCTGTCGCCCGACCGCAAGGCCCTTGCCGTCGATCGCCTGGCTGTTCGGATCACCGACCTGACGGAACTGGCGGCACTCAGCCCCGCCCTCGAGGTGGCGGCCGCCGGCGGTACCGCCGCTCTGTCGCTCTCCGGAACCGTCCCCATCGCCGAGGTCGCCGAGGGCAAGCTCGGCGGCGTCACAATCACCGGGACCGCCGAACTCGAGCGGCTGCAAGCCGCCTTGGCGGACATGCCCGATCTCCTCGTGCGGCTGAACGGCACCGCTCGCCTGCAGGCCGACGTGCTGGATGCCCCCGCCGGCTTCAGCGTGGCGTTGCTCAACGTACAGACCGAAAGGGGAGGCACGCTGAACCTGGACGCCCTCCGCCTTTCACCGGCCGGGGACGACGTGCCCCTGTTCGGCTCGCTGGATGCTCTCCAACTTGCCTTCGAGGTGTCGGCCGAGGAAATCGACGCCGGCGCCCTGGCCGCGGCCATCCCGGAGAGGCCCGAGAAGCCGGAGGAAGAGCCGGAGCCGCTCGACCTCGCCTTCCTCAAGAACCACGCCGCCGAGGGGGCGGTCCGCATCGACCGGATCATCTACGACAGGCATCGGATCGAAGACGTCGAGGCCTCCCTGTCGCTTTCGGAGAACCAGTTGACCACGCCGGCCCCGGCCCGGGCGGGGATGTACGGCGGCTCGGTCGAGGCGGAGCTTACCGCGGACCTCGACGAGCCAGGCATCGCCCACCGCGGCTCCGTCCAGCTCGCCGACATCGACATGAACTCGGCGAGTTCGGCGGCTGTAGACATCAAGAACGTCCTGGAGGGCAAGATCAACGGGCAGTTCTCTTGGTCCGGGACCGGTTTCTCGCTGATCGAGATCGCATCCACGTGGTCCGGGGACGGGGACATCGCCATCGAAGACGGCGTGGTGCTCGATCTCGGAGGCCACCCTCTCTTCGCCCGGCTGTTCGGCCCGGTGGCAACGCATCTCGGTGCCCGGGCGTTCCCGGACGACCGCTACGAGTACGGCGGGCTCGAGTTGCCACTTCGTTTGAGAGAAGGAAGGGTGGGGACTGAGGATGTGCTGATCACCGGCGCCAACGACGTGAACTTCAAGGTCGAACGGGCCGCTGTCTCGCTGACCGGCGAACTCGACGCCCGCCTCGGGGTCGAGGCACCGGTCGACCTGGCACTTGGCCTGATAAGGAGCCGTGTGACGACGAACGAGGCCGCTTTGCGCATGATCGAGACGAGGATGCGGAGGGACAGGCCGTCAATCATAAACTTCCGGGTCGGCGGGACGGCAGCCGCACCCCGGGTCACTCCCGAGCTGGCCGTCATCGACTGGGCCACAGCGATTGTGAGGGAAACGCTGACAGATCCACGATCGCTGCTGGATGGGCTTCTCCGGCCGAGGGCCCCGGATAACGCGGAAGAGGACCCTGCCGAACCGGAGGCGGATGAACCCGAACCCGAGCCGGAAGAAGACGAGAAAGACGAAGAACCGGAGCGGGACCCTCTCCGCGACCTGATCGAGGGGCTGTTCGACTGAGCCGACCGGTCCGCCGAAGAACCGGAGTCGTCACGCCGGCCGGCCCTGCGGGCACATCGGCTGTCGACCCCAGCGTTGCCGAAGCGCGCAAACCTGCTGTCCCATGCTGTGTTCGCCGCAATAACTGTGATTCTGACCGATCAGTGTGCGTTTCGGCCGTTGACAGTGCCGAACGTCCACAGGAGGATGCGGGCGTCCATGGTCCACGACATCCGCTTGACGTACACCAGGTCATACGTGAGCTTGTTCCGCACGTCGACCAGCGATTCGTCGTACTTGTAGCGGACCTGTGCCAGGCCGGTGATGCCGGGCTTGACCGCGAGCCGCTGCGCGTAATTGGGGATCTCGCGCCGGAATCGGTTGACAAAGAACGGCCGCTCGGGCCGCGGGCCGACCAAGCTCATCTCGCCCCGCAGGACATTGATAAGTTGGGGGAACTCGTCGATGTGGGTATTGCGAAGGAACCGGCCGAGCCGCGTGATCCGGCTGTCCCGTTTCCGGGCCCAAACCGGGCCCGTGGCTTTCTCGGCGTTCGCCTTCATCGTCCGGAGCTTGATGATATTGAACAGCTTGCCGTCCTTGCCGACCCGAACCTGCTTGAAGAAGGCCGGGCCATCGCTCGTCAGCTTGATCAGGGCGGCAAACAGGAGGATTACCGGGCCGAGGAGAACGAGCAGGACCGTGGCGCCGAGAAGGTCCAGCGCTCGCTTGATCCCCTGGAACCCACCCTTGGCGAACTTGATCGTCAGGCCGGTGATGCCGCCGCCCATGATCGCTACCGTGATTGGTTCAGGCATTTGTCCATCCTCGTTCAGTTACCTATTTAAGGTACCATGCAACGATAAGAAATGCAAATCCTGTGCCAGACGACACTGGTAACAACCGCTTTTTTTCAAATATTCCATAACGCCATAATTGGCAACTTGTTATACCATCCCAGAATCCGATCGGGCGATTCTCCCCGGGACCGCCGCGCCGGTCCATGTTGCAAAAAAGCAACGCTCCTGGCCACCTTTGCGACCGGAA
>PUPC01000040.1 GCA_003553185.1 Planctomycetota bacterium
CGGCGGAGCAGGTCCTCGACTTCTGCCGTTCTCTCCGCCCGTTCAGCCCGCTCGAACGCGTCCACCGCCTCCGCATAGCGTCCCGCTCCGAGGTGCTCTCGCCCCTCGGCAACGAGTGCCTTGTAGTCCTCTCTCTGATGCTCGTCTTCGGTGTCCGGACGGTGCGGAGACTGGATTACAATCGCCGTCAGGAGTATCGCCGCCAAGAGTACTGCCGCTCCAGCAGCCGCCAGCAGGGCACGATTCCGTTGCGATATTTTACCGTCTCGCCCGAATTTTTGGGTGCCGCCATCACTCACGCCGTCGGCCGGTGTTGGCTGGTCCTTGAACCTGATAGGTTGGTCGGATCCGTCGGAGCGCATCCGGGATTGTTTCTCCCAGAAATTCCGGGTCACCCGGTCCAACTCGTCTTCCTCGCCTTTTAGCCGAGGGCCACCGTTCGGCACACCGACAGTTACGGCCCTCTTTTCACCGGCAAGGTATCCCTCCCGCGCTGCCAGGGTGTACTCGTTGTCCTCCGCCGGTGGCAACGGCTTGGTAAGGTCGATTACCTGTGCGTTGGGGAACCTCCGGGCTTCCCGCGCCGCGGCAGAACCCGCTATTGCCGCCCGCCAGTGATAACTGCACCCGGCAGGCAAGCTGGTATAATAGGTGGCGAAGCCGGTTCGCCATCGCTTGTCGGGGGTCATCAGGGCCTGGCTTTCTGCGAAGAGACGCAGGATGTCGGGCCGAGCGTCATCCTTACCACAGACGACATAGGCGGGGACTCTTTCGTTTTCCTCGAACGCCTTCACCAGCATCCCGGCCCAACCGGGGTCCCCGGTGACTTCACCCCAATACTCTGCAACCAGATTGTCCGGGCTGGAAAGGTCGTGGTTTTCGGTGTCCAATCCCAAATGGCCCAGTTGGCCCGGTTCCCCCTCCCACACGGACTTAAAGACAGCGCGGTCCTTCAGTTCGCGGATTAATGCGGCAGGCCCCAGAGGCAACCGTTCCATCTTCTCCAGCAGAATGTGATGAGCTATCTTGTTTATACGGCCCGAATAATCTGTGCCGCAGTAGGAAACCCGGGAAAGGACGCTCTGGCCATCTTGCCCGCCCCGAAACACCGTGTGGGCATAGTTGGTTGGGTTGAGGTGGACTTTCGGGTCTGAAATGTTATAGCAGAACTCGTAGCCGCTCAGAGCTTCCAGCTTGGTCATCATCGGCCGCGACATCCCCGCCGTAACGGCGACCGTGCAGAACCCACTGCTGTTGGCTTTCAATCCTTTGGGGACAGAAGTGTAAATCAATTCCGAAGCCATCTTGCCCTCAACCTATTTCAATATCAGTGCTCGCCCTGGGGATCAACCCCTTCGCCCATTTGCTCAAGCTGTAGAGGAGAGGGACGGTGGTCCACTGCGGCGTCAGGTCTTCGGGCCGAATGCCGTAGAAGGTCCTTCCGTCTCTGGTAACCAAATCGGGACTGCGGCCCAAGCTGCTGACAGGGATGTAAACGACGGTGGAACTCAGGTTCTCGGCTGCTGCTACAAATTCCGGGCAGTGTCTTTCCAGTACGTCGCGAATCGCGTCGCTGGCCTGCTCGACAAGTTCTGTTTGGACGGCAAAAGGCGCAGTATCACCGTTAAAAACGTACGGCTCGTCGGTGATGGAGAAGCCGACCCGGCCTTCCCACACATCGAACTTGGGCACGACGATTATCAGCGGCCTTTTGATTCGCTCGCCCTGAGACATTCCGTGATAGCGACGGATCCGCACCGACACTTCCCGGAGCAAAGTTTCCTGGCGGAGAAGCACAGACGGCAAACTGCCATCCGGCCGGAATCCGTGCTTCAATTGCGGATCATTGTGATCGCACATGTCTCGCGTCCCCGGCTCCTGCGTCGGATCGAACAACATGAAAATAATATTAGATTTCGCAAGATGCCGGGTCGCCGCCGACGTGACATCCTCCGAAGAGGGGAGATAGTCTTCGCCGGCGTTATCGTAGAGGACAATGTTCCGAGCGAACTTATGTGCTCGATCAAAACAGGGGTGTCCGGGATTGGGCCGCATGGTGAATTGCAGCGGGAGAGGAAATCGCATCGGAAGCTCATCGATCATCACCGTCTGATGCAATCGGGGGTCGTCCGGCTGCGTTTTGACGATCTCCGTCGGCTCTTGGGGATCGGAGTTGAAGAACAACGTCCGTTCGTAGTCGTTGATCACGCTATTCGCCGTGGGGTCCGCATCGGTGAACGTGATGCGTGCACGGGGGAGAACATGCCGCAGCTTCCAGGCCATCGCGGTGAGGAAGTAAGATTTGCCGCTGGCAGGTGAACCGACGATCGAGACAAAGAAAGGTCGAACCTCGGGGGCGGCGTCGGACAACCGGAGATGGCAGTGGGGACAAGCCAGCTCAGTTGTGGGGTAGCCATTGGGATCGATGGCCTCACCGGACACATTGAACTGCATCGGCAGAAATCTCCGATACTCGTTGTCACCGGCGATGGGATCACCAACAAGTTCAGGGTGCTTGGCAATGAATTTCACTTTCTCCGGTCGGAAGACGTGCCAGCAATTGGGACACGTTATCTTTCCGAGGAGCTGCTTCCGCCAAGGCTCGTTTGACGAATTTATTTTCACTCTAATCGGCGTTGATTTTGACTTGCCCGACGGGGGTTTGTTGCTTCGACTGGGCGGGAGCGGGGGCGGATTCGAGTTGGAATCTGCGATCCGAACGAACTCTGCCGTTTCTTCCTCAAATTCTCTTTGTTGGTTCTCGTCGTCTCCCACGCCGTTGAATTCTCGATTCAGGGACTCCGGCGACTGTTCACCGGTTTTCCCCTGCTGTTGTTTCTCCTCCGCCTTGCCGCTAGTTTTTCTGAAAAATGAGGCGGCACTCTTCCTGAGCTTGCCCGACCATTTTTCGCCGCGCACTTCCGTTTTCGGCTCCGTAGTCCGAACGGACTCTTCGGACGACAAACCATGGAGGTCGGCCAGGAAACATTCAACATTGCGGTACCTCTCCGTTTTATCGGATGCGAGCGCTGTGTCGAGAGTGTCATCCAGAGCTGTCGGCAAAGAGTTGTCGATCTGAGAAGGGCTTTTGTAGGCCCCTACAGGCAGCTTTCCTGTGCTCATTTCATAAAGGAGGACGCCCAAAGAATAGACATCGGTCTGCGCGTCAACACTGCCGGCGTCCTCGTGTTGCTCCGGGGATGTATAGACCGCGCTGCCCATATCGCTGCCCGTCCTGGTCAATGACCCATCCACTTCGCCGACGGCGGCGGCAATACCGAAGTCCGATATTTTGGGAACGCCACCGTCCTCGGTCAGCAATATGTTTCCCGGTTTGATATCGCGGTGAATGACCCCGCGGGCATGGGCATAGGCCAGCCCCTCACCGACTTGCCGGATGATTCTCGTGGCGTGCTCGAAACGTAAACGACCCTCGGGGGCGGAGCGCAAAACCTGTCTGAGTGAGGGGCCGTCGATGAACTCCATCACGAAGTAGAGGACATTACCCTCTCTGTTCCGGTCGTACACGGTCACGATGTTGGGGTGATTCAGTTCTGACATCACCCGGGATTCCCGAAGAAACCGAGCGACGAAATGGCGATCCGAAGAGAGGCGCCGGGCCATCACCTTTACGGCGACAGCGCGGTCGAGGGAGATCTGGATCGCTTTATAGACTGTCCCCATCCCGCCTTTGCCGATTCTTTCTATGATTTGAAAACCGCCCAGCATGGTTCCCCGTTCCATCTGCGGCGCCCGCTGGTTTTCTGGCAACTGGCTAGGGTTGGGGATTGTCTCGGCTACGGCGACACTGGTAACGTCGTTCACAGCAAACCGCGTATCACAATGAGGACAGCGGGCTCGACTGCTCTGGTCGGTCACACGGGGCAGGTCGAACAATTCGCGACAGGATGGACAACGAATGGTTAGCGGCACGACGAACCCCCTTTTTCGCGCCTCGGCTGGCCCTTGATAATAACGCCGTGGTCCTTACAGAGGACCCCCGAAGACGTTCGCCTGATTACCAAGGGCTGTATTCCGCATTTATAGCGCATGGTTTGAGCGTTGTCAAAGATTTTTATTTCATGCACAGGGCGTTTCGGGATACGCGCTCGATAATGACCTCGTATTATAGAACCCGGCGCTCTCGTTCCCAAAGGGCGATCACGGTCGAGATGAGACACAGGCCGGCGATTGCTATCACTGCGGCCAGGTTGCCGAGGAGCATCCCGAGCTTCTCGACCTCCTCGCCGCCGTAGTCAGCGAGGAACTTTTGAGTGTCCTCACCGTCCAGCAGGGAATACCCGGGGTACAGGTTTTGCAAAACGCGGGGATATTCGGACAGAAGTTCCCGGTCCACCTCCCGATCCTGCACAATGAGCACCTCACACGCCTGGTTGGCCCAGCGGGAGATAGTCAGGTAGGAAGCGGCGCTGACCGGCCGATTCATATCCCCAAGCGGGACGATAACGCCCGCCAGGATGATCTGTGGGATGAGCACGAGCGGCACGGCGGTGATCGCCTTGGTGACGTTGCTGGACATCGCCGAGATGAGCAGCCCCAGAGCCGTGCCAGCCACCGCCGCAAGCAGCAGTACGAGCACCAGCGAAGGCATATGGTGAACCCCGCCCTGAAACATGGCGATGATCCCCCCGACGATGGCGCACTGGACAGCGGCTATCCCCGCCAGCACGGTTATCTTGCTCCCCACGTAGGCCGACACGCTCAGGTTCACCATCCGCTCGCGGGTATAGACCGCCGTTTCCTTCACGATCTCCTTGGCGGCATTGCTGCTCCCGAACCATAAAACCGAGAGCACGGCGAGGAAAAATATCATCGGCAATTCTGAAGAGGTGACGCAGATCAAGAACGTGATCAGCACCGGCTGGAGCGCCAGCAGTGCGATGTTTTTAGGGTCTGAGGCGAGGATTGCAAAATACCGTCGGAGCAGGGTGAGGAACTGGCCCGATTGACCGCCGACGGGCCGGGGCGGCTCCCTGAAGGCCGGTGTCTCGCCGGTACCGTCCCGCCGCCGTGCGCCGGAGATAAATTCCCGTCGCCACGACTCTGCTTCCTTCTCGGCCAGGACCTCGTACAACATCGTAATCTTGTCCACGCCAAAATAATTCCGAGCGTCGTCGGGCGAGCCGAAAAACGCCAGTTTGCCGCCGACGAGCACCGCCACTTTGTCGAGCAGGTCCACGTTCTCCATAATGTGGGTGCTGCAAACCACAGTGTGGCCCCGATCTGCCAGCCGCCGGAACAAGCGCATGAGGGTCCTTTCGGTGGCCGGATCAAGACCGGAGGTCGGCTCGTCCAGAAAGAGCAGCCGAGGACGGGCGAGCAATTCCACCCCGATGCTGACCCGCTTCCTCTGGCCCCCGCTGAGCCGTCCGACTCTCGTGCCGAGCGATTCGGCCAGCCCGAGGACCTCGGCGGTCTCCCGCACGATCTGCTCCCGTTCCGGACCCGCCGTGTCGGGCGGCAGCCGGAGCATCGCGGCATACCCCAGCGTATCGAGTACGTTCAACTCGGGATGAACGATGTCGTCCTGGGGCACGTAGCCGAGCGTCGTCCGGTACAGGTCATACGAGTCGTACAAGCTCTCGCCGTTGACCAGCACGTATCCCCGGTCGGCCGGCCGCAGGCCGCAGAGCGCTTTCAGCAGGGTGGTCTTGCCCGATCCACTCGGTCCGATAATCCCGACCAGTTCGCCCGCCGCGATAGACAGCCCGACTCGGTCGAGAATCTTCTGCTTGGCCCCGCCGCTGTGGACGGTCACCTCGAGGCCGTGGGCGTCGACCTGGACGTCCCGCAGGGCGGTCTCCCGCCGCAGTGACCGACCGTCGAAGACGAACAAGAACGGGCCGACCTGGAGCCGGTCGTCCTTGTCCAGCGCCTGTCGAATGATGCGATCCCCGTTGACAAACGTTCCGTTGCCGCTCTTCAGATCAATCACAGACGTCTCGTCGTTCTCCCGCACAATCCGGGCGTGTTTTCGAGATACCATTGGGAAGGGGAGGCAGACATCGCAGGTCTGGTCGCGCCCCAGCGTGATGCGGGAGCCAGGATCGACATCGATGCGGTCAGAGCGAGTCCCGTGGACCAGCATCCCGATCCGTTGACCGACTGCGACCAGCCGCTCCCGCTCGGCGCCCTGCTCCTGCCGGTCGCGTTTTTCGACTCGTACCCGGTATTCGAGGACGATGCCGCCGATCATGATTCGGTCGCCCACAAACAGCTCGGCCGGCTCGGTCAGGCGGGAGCCGTTGAGCCGAGTCCCGCCCGAACTGTCCAGATCGGCCAGCACACACTGCTGCCCGCGCCGCTGCACCGCCGCGTGTCGGCGCGAGACCTGCAGGTTGCCCAGGCGAACGGCGCAGTCCGGCGAGCGCCCGATGACCGTCTCCCCCTCCGGCAGCTCGAACCGGGCGGGGGCGAAGCCGGACACCACGTGCAGCTCGTGGAGAAGCGGCCTGCCGTCGGCCGAGTAGGCGTCCACCTCGGTCAAGCTCACCGCCTGCCAGGAATATCCGCACTCTCGGTTGGGGCAGGTGTAGCTCGACCGGGGATCGTCGGCGCCGAACCCGTAGCCGCATTTCGGGCACACCACCACGTGTCCGTCATCTGTCGTCATACAAAGATCCCTTGTCGAGCCGGGCGGAACGGCAGCTAATCATCAGCGTTTGCGTAGTACTGCTGACCTCTGGAATGCTCTCCATGCTTCCTGTTCCCGACCGAGGCGCCGGAGTGTCCATGCCTTGATGTGTCATGGCCCTAACGCCCTATCTTCTCCGGGTCGCATGGCCGGAACCGCAACCGGAACGTGGCGACCGGGACATTCCAAATGTCGAGCAAGTCGAATTCGACCGCTGCA
>PUPC01000281.1 GCA_003553185.1 Planctomycetota bacterium
ATCCTCTGGTCCGTCCCCCTGTTCGCGCCGCAGAAGCTCAAGACCGACCGGGCGCGCCGCTCGGCCTTCTTCCTCGTGGAATACGCGAAAAAGGCGCTGCGGCGCGAGACCTGGGCGAAGCTGGCCCGCGGGGCCGTCGATATCCGGGGCGTGCTCCGCACCATCAAGGGTCGCTCCCAGACCGAGGGGCGCAATCCGAAGGACTCGACCCGCGATATCATGAGCGACCTCGCCGGCTACTCCGGCCCGGCTCTCTTCGTCTATGGCAGCCGGGACGACGAGGCGATCGGCGCCCCCGAGACCTACGCGACGTTCTGCGATGAACACGGCATCGACGCCGCGTTTCACACCGTCGAAGGGGCCAACCACTCCTATTATTCCGTGCCCTGGGAGGACGAGGTTCTCGACCAGACCCTCGCCTGGCTGCAACAGCGTTGAGCGGGCGGCGGCGGCCTGGCGGCCATTGCGGACTCCGGGCACAGCCGGTATGATGACCTGCCATGGATAAACCGGCATTGACGATGGTCAGTCTCGGATGTGCCCGGAACACGGTCGATTCCGAGCAGATGCTCGCCGCCTTTGTCGAGCGCGGTTGGCTGATCGCCGCCCGTGCGATCGACGCCGACCTCGTGCTCATCAACACCTGCGGCTTCATCGAGGACGCCCGGCAGGAGTCGAGCGACGTGATCGAGCAGGCCGCGGCCCTGAAAGAGGCCGGCCGCGTGTCCGCCGTGGTCGTCGTCGGGTGTCTGGTCCAGCTTCAGCGGGCGGAGCTGCCCGCCCGGTTCCCGGCGGTCGACGCCTGGGTCGGCCTGGCCGAGCCCGAGCTGATCGCCGATGCGTGCGAGACCGCGCTCGAGTCGTCCGATCCGTCACCGACTACCGCCTTCCCCGAGCCCGCGGCCAGGTCGCTCGAGAGCCGGCCCCGTCTCCGCATCACCCCGCGCCATTCGGCATACCTTCGGATCGCCGAGGGCTGCCTGAATCGCTGCAACTACTGCCTGATCCCCGCCATCCGCGGCCCGCTCCGCAGCCGCCCGGAGGAGGGGCTGCTCGACGAGGCCCGGAGCTTGATCGAGGACGGCGCACGCGAGCTGATGGTCATCGGGCAGGACACGACGAACTACGGGCTCGATCTCTACGGCGATCGAAGGCCGGCGCCACTGCTCCGGCGGCTGCGCGAGCTCGACGGACTCGAATGGTTGCGGCTGCTGTACGCCCACCCCGCGCACATCTCCGAGGACCTGATCGACGTGCTCGCCGAGGGCCGGCCCATCCTGCCCTACATCGACATCCCCATCCAGCACGCCAGCCCCCGGATTCTCGACGCCATGGGCCGGGGGACCGACCCGGACGAACTGCGGGCGGTGATCGGACGAGTCCGCGAACGGCTGCCCAGCCCGACCATTCGAACCTCGGTCATCGTCGGCTATCCCGGCGAGACCGATGCCGACTTCGAGGAAATCATCCGGTTCATCGCCGAGATGCGGTTCGAACGGCTCGGCGCGTTCGCCTATTCACCGGAAGAGGGAACTCCCGCCGCCGAGATGGAAGGCCAGGTGCCCGAAGAGGTCAAGGCCGAGCGGCTGGACGCGGTGATGACCCTCCAGCAGGAGATCGCCAACGAGCAGAGCGAAGCTCTGGTCGATACAGAGATCGACGTGGTCGTGGACGGCAAGGACATCGACGGCGTGTGGGTGGGCCGGACCGTCCGAGACGCCCCGGACGTCGACGGAAGCATCCGCTTCGAGGACACCGCCCTGGAGGCCGGGCTGTTCGGCCGGGCACGGGTGACCGAGGCCTACCAATACGATCTCGTCGGCCGGATGGTCCACGCCGACAACGCCGCCGATCCATCGGGCGAGTCGCCCGCGAACGAGGCGGATTACGGCGGCCGGGATTGAGCCCGGCGACCACCCGGTCGCCCGGAGGAGGACATCGCCGATGAACCTGCCCAATAAGATCACCCTGAGCCGCCTCATCCTGGCGATCGCGTTCTTCGTGCTCGTCTCGTTCGAGGCCTCCCTGCTGCTGAACATCGGGCTGGTCGTGTTTGTGGTGGCCTGCTCGACCGATTTTCTGGACGGCTACGTGGCTCGGAAGTGGCAGTTGGAGACGGCGCTGGGCCGGATCGCCGATCCGTTCGTGGACAAGATCATCGTCTGCGGCGGATTCGTGCTGCTCGCCCATCGGGCACCGACCCTCGCCCCCTGGATGGTGGTGGTCATCATCAGCCGCGAGTTCCTGGTCAGCAGCATCCGCGGGTACACCGAGAGCCGGGGGATCGCATTCGGCGCCCGGTGGTCCGGCAAGGCCAAGGCGGCGACCCAGATGGTGGCACTGGCCCTGGTGGTCTATCTGAAGGCACAGGGCGACCTCCCGCTCATCCCGCCGGAGCCGGCCAGAGTCGTCGTGGCCGGTGTCGTCTATCTCGCCCTCGCCCTCACCGTCTTCTCCGGGGTGGTCTATATCGGTGCGGCTCGGCGGGCGCTCGCCCGGGGCGAATAGACCGGCCGGCGGCCGTAATTGCCGTGCCTTACTGTCCGCCGTCCGGCTCTCTCATCGCCTCGAGGAACGGCTCGCGGAGCATCTCGATCCGGTCGGGCGGGAGCCGCGGGCTGACATATCGCCCGGCGATCTCGAGGTAGCGCAGGGCGACGTCGGGCCGGGCCACCTCGGCCCGCAGCTCCGGCGGTGTCGCCCGCACGATCTCCGCCCACAGCCGGTAGGTCGCACTGTCGAACGGGTCCTTCTCGCAGTAGATGATGACCGCGTCCGTGGCCGGGCCGAGCTCGCCCAGCTCCAGCAGCATCTGGGTCCGGGCCACCTGGATCCGTCCGAAATTCGGGGCCAGCTCGTTCACGGCGTCCAACTGCTCCACCGCCTGCCCGACGTGCCCGCTGCGCTGGTAGGTCAGGGCCATCTCGATCCGTGCCCGCAGCGTCCTCGGCGTGGGGGCCCACAGCTCGACAGACCGCCGCAGGTGCCCCAGCCGCTCGGTGTACTGGTCGGCCGGCGTGGCGAACCCCTCCCGCATCTCGTACTGGCTGACCAGGTTCGGCCCCGCGGTCAAAACGAAGATCGCCAGGGCGCCGAGCCCGAGCACGAACCCGGCCGCCGCCGACGGCCGGGCGGCTGCCGGCCGATGCATCCCGCTCATCCGGGCCATCCCGGCGATCAGAGCGAACACCAGGATCAGGTTTACGTACGCTCCCGGCTGATGCACGGCCGTACAGCCCAGCCCCTGGCCGACCATCCCGATCCCGCCGCAAACCAGCCCCAGCAGCAGCGCCCGCTCGCCGCTGTCAACCTGCCGTTCCGCCGTACGCACGTTCCGGGCCGCACGATACAGCAGCCAGACGATGAGGCCCAGCCCGACGATGCCCAGCTCGGCGAGGACGTGCAGGGGGAATGAATGGGCGTTCTCGACCACCGAGGCGTAGTGGCGATGCGCCGCGAACTCGCGCGGCGAGACGCGGGAGAACTCGACGACGAACGTGCCCGCGCCGTGGCCCGCCAACGGCCGCTCGTTGATCAGCCGTCCCGTCCCACGCCACAGCCCGGCACGCGGCCCCAGCCCCTCGATGAACTCTGCCCCCGGCCACAGCCCCGGCACGGTGACCGGCCAGGCCATAACGACCACGACCACGACCAGCACGACCGCCGGCAGGAGCCGGCGCGACCGGCCCCGCAGGGTGAACAGCAGGACCAGGAACAGGGCCACCGCGCCCGACGCCGTGCCCGCCGTCGACCGCGATCGCACCAACGCCCAGCCGCACACCACGGCCACCGCCGCGCCGAGAAGCCCCTTCCACCAACGGGTCCGCCGCATCACCGACGACAGGGCAAACGAGGCCCCGACCGCCATCGGGCCGATCATGAACAGAGCCGCCACGCTCGGATTGGCGAACGGATACACCCGCATGTGGTCCGGAGCGGCGGCATAATGCAGCACATAGACCACCGCCGCCGCGCCCGCCGACAGGCCGTACAGCAGAACGAACCGGCCGCGCGACCGGCGGTCCGAGAATAGGTTCGCCAGCCCGACGACGGCCGCCATTGCGAACCCCAGCTCGATCCCCGGTTGACCGGCCATCCACGGGAACCCCGACCAGACCGCGCTCAGCCCCGCCCAGCCGACGAACGCCAGCATCGGCAGACCCATCCCCGACGCCCCCATCGTCTCGCCCAGCGGGTCCGGCCGGAGCACCAGCAGCCCCGCCCAGGCCACGGCGACAGCCGCCTGCAGGGCGAACAGTTTCGGGTACGAGAGCTCCCACGAAATTCCGAGGTTATTGAGGAACGGCAGGGCGAGCAGGAGCACGAACACGAACGCCGCCAGCACACGGACGCGGACTTCCAGCCGGTGATCCAGCATCATACGGCCCACCTTTCGAGCAACCCGTTTCTAGTACGACAACGCCAGGCGGTCACAGGCGGAGCGGCATACGGCCCTGGCAGAGCAGGTCGCATATGCCTCGCGTTGAATCCGTCCGGTGGCAGACAAGAATGTCTGCCCCACCCATGCGATACGCCTCGGGCGTGGGACGAGAATGATGCGGACGCGGTGACGTCTGCCCCACCCATGCGGTACGCCTCGGCCGGTGGGGCAGGCATTCCTGCCTGCCCGGCCCGTTCCGCCGGACTCGCGGAACCCAGGGCGTAGTCAAAAGCAGCGTTGTCGTGCTCGTCCCTGAAACCGGCATCATCGTATCACGTGCCCCCCCCGGATATCAAGTGGGGACGACACAATCCGCCGAGGGCGCGAGGTGCTCCCGGTATCGGTAGTCGCGGGCTCCCACGCGGGATGCGGGGTTCGTCCCGGCGAACGGGAATTGGGTCTGCGGGCTGCTGGCTCGCCCGAAATGGCGCCCGGTCCGGCGGCGGTTCAGTCGTCGACGTCCATCTCGCCCTCGCTGCCGGCCTCGAAAAGCTGCCGCCAGTCATCGGGCAGGGTCGCGATCAGATCGTCGAGTTCGTCGGGAACAGCTTCTTTCAGCACGTCAATCACGGCCCGAGCGTGATACGTGCCGGCCAACAGCCCTTCGTTCTCACGCTCCGACACACGCACGAAGAAGTCCTTCACGCCGAACCGCTCGGTCTTCTCTACCTGGTCGAGGTAATAGGCAATCTCCACCGGCAGTTGTGCCTGCAGGTGCCGGACCTCCTCGTCCGGGATGCGTTCGCCCAGCGATTGCAGCGTGGCCCGGGTCGCGCCCGCGGCCTCCTCCAGGGTGGCAAGGCGTGCTCGATTCTGCACATGTCCGAGAAAGTCCTTGTACTTCATTGCGACCCCTTTCTTGAATAAGGTGGCATCTTTCGCCCGGCCGGCCGGCGTGGCTGACCTCCGGCCCGCCATACTCGCTTACCTGCGCCATGAGAAAAAGGTACCGACGTCCGGGCGGGGTGACAATCGCGATTAACCCGGCATCGGGCTGGTAGGATCCCGAATTCCGGCGTAGCCGTTAGTCCTACGGAATACGCAGCGGACGCCAGCGAGACGCGATGCGAACCGGGCGCAGCCGGAGTTGCCAGGGGGGGACTTCCGGGGATGATCGCAAAAATAAATCAGTCAGCCGGTCTTGACATTTCGCATAAATGAGGTAGGTTTATGTTCCGTAGCGTCAGTTTGTTTATCGGCCAAAGGTGGGGGACTGGGGACCGGAGGCGATTGGAGACCACTCAGGTCAGGCGGGCGCTGCATGTGCGATCGAACCGGAAAAGAGCGGATGCAAGCGCCCGGCTGCCGGAGTACGGCCCCCTTTTTATTGCGGAGAACCCCGGCCGGGTGGTGCCCGGGCGATTGTCCCCCACGTGACCCGATGGTCGCCAACCCGAAGACTCGATGGCTCGACAGGAGGCAGAATAGTTGAATTCCGAAGCCGGACATGAGGCCGGGACCGAGAGGCCCGCACGGCCGGGCATACCGAAAATCGAAACCCACGTCGCCGGGCTCGACGACATCCTGCACGGCGGATTGCCGGACGGGCGCACGACGTTGTTCGTCGGCGGGCCGGGCGCCGGCAAAACCGTCCTCGGCCTCGAAATCCTGTATCGCGGCGCCGAGGCCGGCCGACCGGGCATCATCATCTCCTTCGAGGAGACCGCCGATGCCATCCGGGCGAACGCCCGGTCCCTGGGCTGGGACCTCGAGGCACTCGAGCGGGACGGCCGGCTGGCACTCGTTAACCCCCAGATCGATCACCGTGCCGTGCGAGCCGGCGACTTCAGCATCCAGGGGCTGCTCGCCGTCATCGCCGGCCAGATCGAGCGGACCGGTGCCCGCGTCGTCATGCTCGACGCCGTCGACGCCCTGCTCCGGCTCTTCCCCGACCCGCACCGGCAGGCCGACGAACTCTACAACCTGCATAACTGGATGACGGAGTCCGGGGTGACCACCCTACTCACCGTCAAGGCGGCGCCCGGGGGACAAGGCAAACCGATATACCCCTTCCTCGATTTCCTGGCCGACTGCGTCGTGGTGCTCGACCAGCGGGTCCGGGACCAGGTGACCACCCGGCGGCTGCGGGTGGCCAAGTTCCGCGGCAGCGGATACCTGAGCAACGAATACCCGTTCGTCATCACCCCCGAGGGCGTCATCTTGATGCCCGTGTCCTCGGCATCGCTTCAGCACCAGCCGTTGGGCGACCGGATGTCCTTCGGGAACGGGGCCCTGGACGGGATGCTGGGCGGCGGGTGCAGGCGGCGGTCGGCCGTGTTGATCGCGGGGCCGACCGGGTGCGGGAAGACGACCCTCGCCTGCACGATCGCCGACGCCGCCGCACGGCGCGGCGAGCGGACCCTGTACGTCAGCTTCGAAGAAGGGGCCGAGGCGGTGGTCAGCAATATGCGCAGTCCGGGCCTCGACCTCGC